>DASVQQ010000032.1 GCA_036389035.1 Jatrophihabitans sp. | reverse complement strand
GGAGGAAGAAGATCGCCAGGAACAGGATCAGGAACCAGCTCGCGTCCACGCCGATGCGGATGCCTGCGATTCGCATGAGCTGGTACGACGAGCCGGAGCGCCCCATGCGCCCATCGTCGCATAGCATCGCCCGCCTCATGGCCAAGATCCAGGTGAAGAACCCCATCGTGGAGCTTGATGGGGACGAGATGACGCGCGTCATCTGGTCCTTCATCAAGGACAAGCTGATCCTCCCGTACCTCGATGTCGACCTGAAGTACTTCGACCTCGGGATCGAGCACCGCGATGCGACGGACGATCAGGTCACGGTCGACGCGGCGAACGCGATCAAGCGGCACGGCGTCGGCGTCAAGTGCGCCACGATCACGCCCGACGAGGCGCGCGTCGAGGAGTTCGACCTCAAGCGCATGTACCGCTCGCCCAACGGCACGATCCGCAACATCCTCGGCGGCGTCATCTTCCGCGAGCCGATCGTGATCTCCAACGTCCCGCGCCTGGTGCCGGGCTGGACGCAGCCGATCGTCGTCGGCCGTCACGCGTTCGGAGACCAGTACCGCGCCGAGGACACGAAGATCCCGGGCAAGGGGAAGCTCAAGCTCACCTTCCAGCCCGACGACGGCGGCGAGGCGATCGACATCGACGTCTTCGACTTCCCGGACGCCGGCATCGCGATGGCGATGTACAACCTCGACGACTCGATCCGCGACTTCGCCCGAGCCTCGTTCCGCTACGGGCTGAACCGGGAGTTCCCGGTCTACCTCTCCACGAAGAACACGATCATGAAGAAGTACGACGGGCGCTTCAAAGACCTCTTCGAGGAGATCTTCGAAGCCGAGTTCAAGGCGGACTTCGAGGCGAAGGGGATCACCTACGAGCACCGCCTGATCGACGACATGGTCGCCGCGGCGCTGAAGTGGGAGGGAGGCTACGTCTGGGCCTGCAAGAACTACGACGGCGACGTGCAGTCCGACATCGTGGCGCAGGGCTTCGGCTCGCTCGGCCTGATGACCTCGGTGCTGGCCACCCCGGACGGCAAGACCGTCGAGGCGGAGGCGGCGCACGGCACGGTGACCCGGCACTACCGCCAGCACCAGAAGGGCCAGCCGACCTCGACCAACCCGATCGCCTCGATCTTCGCCTGGACCCGGGGCCTGGCCCACCGCGGCAAGCTGGACAACACCCCCGAGGTGACCGCCTTCGCCGAGACGCTGGAGCGGGTCTGCATCGAGACGGTCGAGTCCGGTCAGATGACCAAGGACCTCGCGCTGCTGATCTCCAAGGACAGCCCCTGGCTGACCACCGAGGACTTCCTGAGCGCGATCGATGACAACCTCAAGAAGGCGATGGCCTAGTTCCTCCGCCGAGGAGCCAGATGAGCCGGCCGGGCCAGGATCTGCTGGTGTCGATCGACGGACCGGTCGCGACGCTGACGATCAACCGGCCGGCCAAGCGCAACGCCCTGACTCTTGCGATGTGGCGCGAGCTGGCCGCGATCTGCGCCGAGCTGGACGCCGACCCGCGGTTGCGGGTGCTGGTGGTGACCGGGGCGGGGCCATCCTTCTGTGCCGGCGCTGACATCAGCTCGCTGTCCGAGGACGAGGCGGTGTTGAAAGAGGTCGTGGAGGACGCCGAGCGGGCGTTGCGCAACCTGGCGATGCCGAGCATCGCCAGGATCAGCGGGCATTGCTTCGGCGGCGGAAACCAGATCGCGGTGGCCTGTGACCTGCGGGTCGCCGACAGCAGCGCCAGTTTCGCGGTGCCGCCGGCCAGGCTGGGGGTGATCTACCCGGTCGGCTCCACCCGAGCGCTGGTCGAACTCGTCGGCCCGGCGGCGGCCAAGCGGCTGATCTTCACCGCCCAGCCGATCGACGCGGCGCAGGCGCTGCGGATCGGGCTGGTCGAGCAGGTGGTCGAGCCTGACGAGCTCGACGCGGCAGTGGCCGAGCTGGTGGCCGCGATCCTGCCGCTGGCGCCGATGACCCAGTTCGCCGGCAAGGAACTGGTCAACCTGATCGCCGACGGCGGGAACGCCGACGCCGCGTTCGAGCGCTGGACGGCCCGCTGGCGGCTGTCCGCCGACGGCGTCGAGGGGCCGCGGGCGTTTCTGGACCGCCGGCAGCCGGTCTTCAGCTGGCGCCCGGAGCCGTCCGACCCCGAGACGCGCTGAGGTTGTCGCTCAGCCGCCGGTCGCTCAGCCGACGGTGCTCAGCAGTCGCGAGGAGCCGTCGGGGTTGGGCCGCACCTGGATCTGGTCGGCGATCCGGCGCTTGACCTCTTCGACGTGGCTGACCACCCCCACTGCCCGGCCGCCTGCGCGCAAGCTGTCGAGCACCGCCAGCACCTGGTCGAGCACGTCCGGGTCAAGGCTGCCGAACCCCTCGTCGATCAGCAGGGTGCCCAGGTCCACCCCGCCGGACTCGGCGCGCACGATGTCGGCCAGCCCCAACGCCAGCGACAGCGAGACGTAGAAGGTCTCGCCGCCGGACAGGGTGCCGGGGTCGCGGGTCTTTCCGGTGTGCAGGTCCAGGATCCGCAGGCCCAGACCTGAGCGGGAGTTGCCGGTGCGCGCCGCGGTGTGCTCCAGTTCGTAGCGGCCACCGGAGATCCGGCGCAGCTGGGAGTTCGCGGCGCCGACGATCTCGGTGAACCGGCGCACCAGCACGTAGGTGGTGAGTTCCATCTTCAGCTGGTTGTCGTCCAGTCCGGCCACCAGGTTGCCAACCCGGATGGCCGCGGCGGTCTCGGTCAGCACTCTGGCTCCCCGCCGGACCGCGGCCTCGAGCCGCTCGGCGTGGCTGATCGCCTCGGCGAGCCGGCTGGCAGCCGCGCCGTGCTCGGCGGCGGCGGCTGCCTCGGCTGCCTCGGCCGCCTGCAGGCGCTCGGTGAGTTCGGCTAGGTCAGCTGGCGGCTCGTCGAGCCGCGGGTCCGTCAGCTCGGCCGCGGACAACTGGCCGCAGACCTCGTCCAGCCGCTGCTGGTACCTGCGAATCTGGCCGCGCAGCTCGGCCAACTCGGCGCTGCCGCGCCTGGCGAGATCCCAGGCGGCCACCTCGTCGAACTCGGCGGCGGCCAGCGCGGCCTGGAACCGGTCACGGGCCTCGGCCTCGGCGTTCAGCGCCGCGGCAGCGGCCGAGCAGGCGGCGGCGGCGGCGTCCAGCAGCGCCACCTCGGCGTTCAGCGCCGCGACCCGATCGACCACGCTGGGATGGCCGTCGCGCGCCTCGGTCACCGCCAGGACGTCTTCGGCGATGCTGGCCGACAGCGCGTCGCGGCGCTCGGTGAGCCTGGTCTCGGCCACAGTGGCCTGCTGGACCTGCTCGGTCAGCGTGGCGAGCTGGCCGGCGATCTCGGCCAGCTCCAGGTCCAGGGCCCGCTGCCGGTCGGCGGCTGCCTGGGCCGCGGCCAGCCCGGCGCTGGCCTGCTCGAGCTTGGCCTTGGCCCGTTCGGGGCTGAGCTGCTCGGCTCTGATCTGCAGCTCGACCAGCTCGGAGCGCTGCTCAGCCAGCTCGGCGCGGCGGGTCTCGACCTCGGTGCTCAACCGGCGCAGCTCGTCCTCGGCGGAGTTGACCAGCTCCTGGCTGACGTGGCCATCGGCGGGCCGGGCCGGTCTCGGGTGCTCCACCGAGCCGCACACCACGCACTCCTGGCCGCTCTGCAGAGCCATCCCCAACTCGCTGGCGATGCTGGCTCGCCAGCTGACCCGCAGGGTGTCCAGCCGGGCCCGCTGGCCCTCGGCGGCGTCGAAGAGCTCCTGGGCCAGTTGCTGGTTCTCAGCCGCCAGCTTCGCCGCGGCCACCGCCTGCCGGGCGGCCAACAATCGTGCCTGGGCCCGGTCGCGCTCGGCGCTCAGGTCGACCAGCCGGCTGGCGGCGACAGCGGCCAGATCGCGGTCCTCGGCCAGCTCGGCCTGCCGGGCTGGCAGCTCGGCCAACCGCGCCACGGCCTGCTGGCGACGTTCGAGCTGCAGCGCCAGCTGCCGCTGGAGCTGGGAGTGGTCGGCTCGTTGGCCCTCCAGCCGGCGTTCCCGCCGCAGTCCCTCGGCGAGCTCGCCGAGCTTGGTCCGCCCGCCCGCGGCAGCGGCTCGCAGGCCCGACTCCGGCAGCGCGCGCAGCGCTGGCACTAGCCGGGCCCGGGCGGCGGTCTCGGCCTGCGCGGCCTGCTCGAACCGGCTGCCGGCGACGGCCAACGCCTCGGCGGCGGGCAGCACCAGCAGCGCCCGTTCGGCGGCGGCCAGCTCGGCGCAGGCGGCCTGGTGCTCGTCCGCGCCGGCCAGTAGCCGCTGCTGCTCGGCTCGCAACTGCTCGCGGACGGCCCGGCGTCCGGCCAGGTCCTGGGCCTGACGCAGCTGCGCCGAGCGGTGCGAGCGAACCGTGGTCGCGCCGGCCTGATGCTCGGCGGCGGCTGACACGGTCGCCTGCAGCCCCTCGCGCATTCCGGCCAGCAGCGCGGTGACGGCAGCGCAGTTCCCGGCCTCGCAGTGGCCGGCGAGCTCGTTGAGCTCGTGCTCGGCCAGGCCGGTGGCGCCGGCGAGCGCGTGCGCCGCCCGGCTCACCGTCGCGGTCGCCGCGGCCCGCCGCTGCTCGGCGGCCCGGCGGCCCTCGACCAGCGCCTCCTGGGCACGGGCCAGCACCTCGGTGCCGAACAGCCTTTGCAACAAAGCGCGTTTGTCGTTGGTGCTGGACTGCAGGAAGCTCGCGAACTCACCTTGCGGCAGCAGCACGGTCTGGACGAACTGGGCGTGCGTCAGCCCCACCGCCCGGGTGATCTCGTCCTCGGTGTCGCCGAGATTGGCAGACAGCAGCACTCCGCCGTCCGGATGGTCGAGTGAGCCGAGCCGCCAGAGTTTGACGGTCATATGCACCGGGGTGGTCCCGGTGCCCCGCTTCTTCGGCCGCTGATGGCTCGGGGTGCGTCGGATGCGGTAGAGCCCGCTCTGGGTCTCGAAGACAAGCTCGACCACCGGCTCGGCGTCGGGCGGGGCGTGGTGTGACTTCAGCCGCTCCGCGGTTGCCGTGCTCTGCGCCAGCTTGCCGTACAGGGCGAAGCTGATTCCGTCGAGCACGGTGGTCTTGCCTGATCCGGTCGGGCCTTCGAGCAGGAACAGGCTGCTGTTGCCGAACCGGCTGAAGTCGATCTCGACCCGGTCGGCGAACGGGCCGATCGCGGTCATGCGCAGTCGGTGCAGTCGCATCAGCCGCCGCCCGGTCGCGCTTCGGCGGTGCTGGCGCTTTGATAGGCGCGCTCGAACAGCTCCAGCTCGACCTCCAGCGCAGCCAGGCCGGTGACGTGCTCGATGAAGTCGGCGCCCAGCTGTCGAGGGCTCTGAACCGCCGCGGTGGCCGCCAGCTCACCGGTCGGTTGTGCGCCGAGGGGGGAGTGAGTCATGCGCAGCAGGTGCGGAAAGTGGAACTTGAGCCGGTCGAAGAGCTGGTCGGGCCGGGACCGGTCGGTGACCGTCACCTGGACCCAGTCCGCCCGGTGGCGGTCATCGGCGAGCAGGTCAGCCAGCTCGCCGGTCAACTCGACCATCTCTCGCGGCTGCCGCAGCGCTACCTCGGTGATCCGAACCGGCGCCTCGGGCGCCAGATCGACCAGCGTGACCGACTTGGTGTGCGTCAGCTCGGAGAAGGAGTACCGCAACGGTGAGCCGGAGTAACGCAGCACGGTGCCGGCCGAACCGCGCGGCTGCTGGGCGCCGTGCAGGTGCCCGAGCGCGACGTAGTCCACGCCGTCGAAGGTTCCGGCCGCGACGCTGTCGACTCCGCCGACCACGATGGCGCGCTCGCTCTCACTCGGCAGCCCGCCGACCACGAAGGCGTGCGCGAGCACCACCGATCGGGTGCCCGGTGGCCGGCTGGCCAGGTCGTGGCGGACCCGATCCATCGCGGCCGTCAGAACGGCCTGGTGCGAGCGCTCCAGTGGCTGGTCAGGCGGCGCCAGCACCGCGCGGGCGACGTCGGGATCGAGGTAGGGCAGCGGGTAGATCGCCACCTGGGCCGGCCCGTTCCCCAGCAGCACCGGCGAGCCGACCGCAGCCGGGTCGGTGCGCACCCGCAGCCGCTCGGTGAACAGCTCGGCGCCGAAGCCGAGCCGGATGGCCGAGTCATGGTTGCCGGCCGTGACGATCACCGTGCTGTGCCTGGTCAACTCGGCCAGCGTGCTGGCGAACAGCGCCACCGCCTCGACCGGCGGCACCGCCCGGTCATAGACGTCACCGGCGATCAGCACCGCCTCGACCGGCACCCCGTCTGACGGATGCGCCACCAGCTGACAGATCTGGTTCAGCACGTCCGCCTGGGCATCGAGCAGGTCGACGCCGTGCAGCGTGCGACCCAGATGCCAGTCGGAGGTGTGCAGGAACCGCATGGAAAGAAAGCTACAAGCGGCCCCCGACAGAATCGGGTAGCGACTCAGCCGCGCACGATCCGCACGGCTCCGGGCACCCGCTCACCGGGCGTTGAGCACGAAGGGTGAACGGATGCCGACCGCGGGGCTCACCAGTGGCAGTTGTAGAGACGCCCGTCGTTCGGGATCCACCCGTTGGGCTGGCCGTTGCCATGGCCGTAGATCCAGGTCTCCTGATGGTTGAAGTGGTCGATCCGGAAGCCACCTCCGGCCGGGATCGTGTACCGCACGCTGCCGCCCTCGGTCCACCGGACCCAGGTGTTCTGGTTGACGTTGCAGACCTGCCCCGGCAGTGCCGCGTGTGCCGTGGCGGCTGGCATCAACGCCACGGCAGCCACCGCGCCCAAGCCGGCCGCCGCGACCCGCACCGATCCACGAATGCCCATGGTCATCTCCTTAATTCACCACGACCGCCGATCGGTTTGTCCGAGTCAGCCTGGGGTCGGGGGGATAGACCATATGCCCGGTTAAGTAGGGGGTCAAGAGGGACATTCCGCTCGACTCCTGGGCCATTCAAGGAGCCAGGACGACGGATTCTGCCCCCAATCAACCGGCGAGGCGAGCAGCTGCTGCCGAGCCTTCGGTCAGGTCAGTCCAGCCGGTGCGCGCCGTCGACGGCCGTCACCGTGAAGCTGACCGGTTCGACGTAATCCCGGCCCGCGTAGGCGGCCACCACCGCCAGCGCCGCCGCCCGGGCCTGGGCCGGCTCCATCAGCCCGATCACGCAGCCACCGAAGCCGCCGCCGGTCATCCGGGCCCCGAAGGCGCCGAAGGCCAGCAGCACCTCTACCGCCAGGTCCACCTCGGGCACGGTGATCTCGAAGTCGTCGCGCATGCTGGCGTGCGAGGCGGTCAGCAACGGCCCGATCTGGCGTAGCTGGCCGGTCCGCAGCAGGTCGGCGCAGGCCAGCGTCCGGTCGTTCTCGGTGATCACGTGCCGGGCTCGCTTGCGCAGCGTCTCATCCGGCAGCCGGTCCATCGCGTCGCTGAGCTCCTCCAGGCCGAGGTCGCGCAGCGCCGGCACGCCGAGCAGCCGGGCGGCCTGCTCGCAGGCGTCGCGGCGCTCGCCGTAGAGGCCGTCGGTGAGCTGGTGCGGCGCCTTGGTGTCGATCACCAGCAGGGTGAGCCCGGCCGCCTCGAGATCGAAGGGAACCGGCTCGACGTCGAGGGTCCGCATGTCACACAGCAGCACCCGGTTCCGCTCGCCGAAGATCGAGGCCAGCTGGTCCATGCCGCCGGTCGGGGCCCCGACGAAGTCGTTCTCGGCCTGCCGGGCCACCGAGACCAGCTCGGGCCGGTCCAGTCCCAGGCCCAGGTGGTCGTTGAGCGCCGCGGCGACCGAGCACCCCAGCGCCGCCGAGGAGGACAGCCCCGCCCCGACCGGGACGTCGCTGTCCACCGTGATCGACAACCCCGCAAACTCGTGACCGCGCTCGCGCAGCGCCCAGGCCACCCCCGCCACGTAGCCGGCCCACTCGTCATCATCGCTCAGCGCTCCCGGCGCCAGCTCATCCAGCGCGATCTCCACCGGGCCCTCGCGCTGGACCGAGACGACCTCGAGCACCGGTTCGGCCAGCGGGGACACCGTGGCGGTGCAGCCGTGGGGGATCGCCATCGGCAGGCAGAAGCCGTCGTTGTAATCGGTGTGCTCACCGATCAGGTTGACCCGGCCCGGGGCGCGCCAGGTGCACTCGACCGGCTCGGCTTCAGCCGGTTCGGGCGTGCCAGCCGGTTCGGACGTGCTAGACATCGCCACCACCTGTCGGATCGGTGCTCCGGGACAGCTGCTGCTGATAGAAGTCCCAGGCGTCGGAGACCATCCGGTCCAGGTCCCGGGTCGGACGCCAGCCCAGCACGGCCCCGGCCTTGTCGTTGGAGGCGATCAGCACCGCCGGGTCCCCGGGTCGGTTGGCCGCGTCCTGGGCCGGCGTCGGCCGGCCGGTGATCCGCCGCACCGACTCGATGACCTCGCGCACCGAGGAGCCAGAGCCCGAGCCGAGGTTGCAGATCAGGTGGCTGCCCTCGCCGCCGTCGCCGTCCGGCTGGTGGCTGGCCGCGTCCAGCGCCCGCAGGTGGGCGTCGGCGAGGTCCAGGACGTGGATGTAGTCGCGGATGCAGGAGCCGTCCGGGGTCGGGTAGTTCACCCCGTTGACCTGCAGCACCGGACGCTTGCCGGCCGCGACCTGCAGCGCGATCGGGATCAGGTGGGTCTCGGTGGCATGGCGCTCACCGAGCGAGCCCTCCGGGGTGATCCGGGCGCCGGCGACGTTGAAGTAGCGCAGGCTGACCGCGGAGAAACCGTGCGCCCGCGCGTAGCCGGTCAGCATGTGGTCGACCGCGAGCTTGCTGGCGCCGTAGGGGTTGGTCGGCCGGGTGGGGGATGACTCCAGGATCGGCACGGTCTCCGGCTCGCCGTAGGTGGCGGCGGTGGAGGAGAACACGATCGTGCGGAGGTCGTGCCGGCGCATCGACTCCAGCAGCGCCAGGCTGCCGACGGTGTTGTTCTGCCAGTACAGCTGCGGGGCGGTCACCGACTCGGGCACCAGCGACTTGGCCGCGAAGTGCAGCACCGCGTCGAAGCGCCCGGCGGCCAGCACCGGATCGGCTTCGGTGATGCTCGCCCGGACGAAGTCGGCCCCGGCCGGCACCGCGTCCTGGTGCCCCGTGGACAGGTCGTCCAGGACGGTGACGGAATGGCCGGCGCCGAGCAGTTCGGCGGTGACCACGCTTCCGATATAGCCGGCGCCGCCGGTCACGAGTACGCGCATGATGGCTGGAGACTCTCATGTTCGGTCGTCGTCGCCGTTGTCGGGGTCGCCGTGGGCGTCGACCTTACACTCGCAGAAGTTGCCCGGTGGAAGCGCTCGCCGGCGGCTGCTCGCGAACCAGCGTGACGAACCAGGAGGAGCGGACCTGCCATGAACAGCACCGCGCTCAACATCGGCATAGTGCTGGCGCTGATCTTGATCGAGGCGTTGTTCGTGGCCGCCGAGATCGCGCTGGTGTCGCTGCGCGAGGGCCAGGCCCGCTCGATGGCCGAGGGCGGCCGGCGCGGTCAGGCGGTCGCCAAGCTGCTGGCCGACCCCAACCGGTTTCTGGCCTCCGTCCAGATCGGGGTCACCTCCACCGCGCTGCTGTCCTCGGCCTTCGGGGCGGTGACGCTCTCGGAGACGGCCAAGGACAGCCTGATCCGCGCCGGCGTCGGCGAGACGCTGGCCGGAGTGGTGGGCATCCTCGGGGTCACCATGATCATCACCTTCGTCACCCTGGTCATCGGCGAGCTGGCGCCCAAACGGCTGGCGCTGCAGCGGCCCGAGGGCGCCGCTCTGCTGTTCGGGCCGACCCTGGACCGGATGGCCACGGTGTTCCGGCCGGTGATCTGGTTGCTGTCCAAGTCCACCGACCTGGTGGTCCGGGTGCTCGGCGGCGATCCGCAGGTCAATCGCGAGAGCATCAGCGAGGAGGAGCTGCGGGGCCTGGTGGCCGCGCACGAGTCGCTGAGCACCGACGAGCGGCGGCTGATCGACGACGTCTTCGCCGCCGGCGAGCGCTCGGTCAGCGAGGTGATGATCTCGCGCACCGAGGTGCTCTTCCTGGAGGCCGGCCTGACCGTCAGCCGGGCCGTCAAGCTGGCCGGTGACTCGCCGCACTCGCGCTATCCGGTGATCGGTGAGAGCAACGACGACGTGCTGGGCTTCGTCCACATCCGGGACCTGATCATGGGCGCTCCGGGCGTCGACCTCTCCACCGACCGGTCGCTGGTGGTCGGTGACCTGGTGCGCGAGGTCAAGGTGCTGCCCGGCTCCAAGAAGGTGCTGGCCGCGCTGAGCGAGATGCGCCGCGAGGGCCACCACCTGGCGATCGTGGTCGATGAGTACGGCGGCACCGACGGCATCGTCACCCTGGAGGACCTGATCGAGGAGATCATCGGCGACATCCGGGACGAGTACGACTCGGAGTCCTCCTCGGCTCGCAGGCTGACCGGCGGGATCGTCGAGGTCGACGGCCGCTGCAACCTCGATGAGTTCGCCGAGTACGCCGGCTTCGAGCTGCCCGAAGGGCCGTACGAGACGGCCGGCGGCTTCCTGATGGCCAGGCTCGGCAAGCTGCCCCAGGTCGGTGACCAGGTCGAGATCCACAACCACCTGGTTCAGGTCCTCGAAATCGAGGGCCGGCGCGCGTCCAGGCTCCGGGTCGAGCCGCTGCCCGAGACCGAGGCAGCCGAAGCGGTGACGGCTGAGGCCGGGCACCGGGTGAAATAGACCACTCAGGTAGAAATTAGTAGGGCGTTAAGCCTGGTGGTGCGGCCACCTCCGGCCGATGATAAGAATGGATAGTCTGAAAAAGCAGCCACGCCGCGTCCTTGATTGAGGATCTTTCTGTGTCACAACCGCGATACGCCCCCCGCCGGGCGCGTCTGAAGCTGTCACTGACCCGCACTGTCACCAGCGCGGCCGCGCTCGCGGCCCTGGCCATGGTCTGCGGACCGGTGCTCGACACCTCCAGCGACAATGCCGCGGCTGCGGCTCCAGCGGCGGCGGTCGGCGTGGTACCCGGCCCGGCCGAGGCCACCAGCGCAGCCGAGCCGGCGACAACCGCCCCGTGGAGTGGTCCGCTGCCGATCCGGCCGTCCCGCATCGCCAAGGCGCAGCCGGCCGGCGGCGATACCGCGCCGCTGGCGGCCGAGGCCGTCACGCTGGGTCCGGCCGGGGCCTCCGGAGCTCTCGGCATCCCGTTGACGGTGCTGCAGGCCTATCGCCTGGCCGCCGCCGAGCTCAAGGTCGAGCAGCCGTCCTGCAAGCTGCCCTGGTGGCTGCTGGCGGGCATCGGGCGCACCGAGTCCGGGCACGCCGAGTCCGGCCGGCTGATCGCCGACGGCACCACCCGCGGCCGGATCCTGGGGCCGCGCCTCAACGGCGGGATCGTCGGTGACGCGATCATCACCGACACCGACGGCGGCCGCCACGACGGCGACACCGTCTATGACCGGGCGGTCGGGCCGATGCAGTTCATCCCCACCACCTGGGAGCGCTGGGGCGCGGACGCCAACGCCGACGGCAAGACCGACCCCAACAACATCTTCGACGCCACCCTGGCCGCCGGTCGCTACCTCTGCGCCCACGACCGGGACCTGTCCACCGGGCCCGGCCTGCGGGCCGCGGTGTTGAGCTACAACTACTCCGCGCCGTACCTGGCGACCGTGCTGGCCTGGGGCGCTGCCTACCGCGACGGCGCCTCGGCGCTGCCGAACAGCCCGCTGCCGGTGATCAGCGACGTCACCAAGGTGCGCCCGCCGCAGTCGAGCCGGCCGCCCAAGCCGGTGGCCAAGCCCAGCAAGGCGCCCAGCACCGCCCCGACGGCGGCGGCGACCTCCAGCTCGCGGCCCAGCCCGTCGGCCCCGGCCAGTTCCAGCGCGGCCGAGACCTCCTCGGCGACGGCCACCGCCAGCCCCACCACCTCGAGCAGTGCCAGCTGCCCGTCGGCCAGCCCGTCACCGACCCAGTCAAGCTCGAGCAGCTCGGTGAACACGGCCGTCCCCCAGTCGAGGACGAGCAAGCCCGGCGCCGCCAAGCCCAGCACGACGGCTGCCACGCCGAGCGGCTCGGTCACGCCGAGCGGCTCAACCACTCCCAGCGGCAGCGGCTCGGCCACCGCCGCTTCGAGTGGCAGCAGGGTCCAGTCCGCCACCGCTGCCCAGTCGGTCAGCTCCGCCTCGACATCGGCCAGCTCCTCATCGGCCAGCGCCAGCGCGTCACCGACTCTCAGCGACTGCGCGCCGTGACCGGCTGCCCGGCCGGACGCTGAGCGCGCCCGCTCGGATGGAATGATCTGGTTTCGTGAGCAACCAACCGCGGGTCCTGTCCGGCATCCAGCCGACCGGTGAGTCCATGCAGCTGGGCAACTACCTCGGCGCGGTGCAGAACTGGGTCCAGATGCAGGACGGCTTCGACGCCTACTACTGCGTGGTGGACCTGCACGCGATCACCCTGGACCCACCCGAGCCTGCCGCGCTGCGCCAGCGGACCCGGATCGTGGCCGCCCAGCTGCTGGCCGCCGGGCTGGATCCGGACCGGTGCGCGCTGTTCGTCCAGTCCCACGTCCCGGAGCATCCGCAGCTGTCCTGGGTGCTGGAGTGCCTGACCGGCTTCGGCGAGGCCAGCCGGATGACCCAGTTCAAGGACAAGTCGGCCAAGGCCGGCGCCGACCGGCAGGGCGTCGGGCTGTTCACCTACCCGATCCTGCAGGCCGCTGACATCCTGCTCTACCAGGCCGACCAGGTGCCGATCGGCGAGGACCAGCGCCAGCACCTGGAACTGACCCGCAACCTCGCCCAGCGGTTCAACACCCGCTACGGCCAGACCTTCGTGGTGCCCGAGGCCTTCATCCCCAAGTCGGCGGCCAAGATCCTGGACCTGCAGGACCCGAGCGCGAAGATGTCGAAGTCGCGGCCGGAGGCGGGCACCATCTACCTCTCCGACGACCCGGCGGTGATCACCAAGAAGCTGCGCCGGGCGGTCACCGACGCCGACGGCGAGATCCGCTATGACCCCGAGCGCAAACCGGGACTGTCCAACCTGATGGCGATCCACGCCGCGATCACCGGCTCCGGCGTCGACGCGGTGGAGAAGGAGTTCAGCGGCCAGGGTTACGGCGCGTTGAAGAGCGCCGTCGCCGAGTCGGTGATCGGCTTCGCCCAGCCGTTCGCGGCCCGCAGCCGCGAGCTGCTGGAGGACCCCGCCGAACTGGACCGGATCCTGGCCAAGGGCGCTGAGCGGGCCCGGAGACTGGCCTCGGTCACGGTGGCCGACGCTTACGCCAAGGTCGGCTTCCTGCCGGCTGTCGTAGGCTGAGCCCAAATGGGTAACCGAATCAAGGTGGGTGTCGCGCTGGCGATACCCGAGCCGCATGCTGCCGTGCTGGGTGGCTGGCGCCGTCGCATCGGTGACCCTGAAGCGGGCAAGATCCCGCCGCACGTGACGTTGCTGCCGCCCACCGAGGTCGAGGCCGATCAGCTCGACCTGGTCGAGAAGCACCTGGCCGAGGCCGCCGGCACCGTGCTGCCCTTCACCATGCGGCTCTCGGGCACCGGGACGTTCCGGCCGGTGTCCCAGGTGGTCTTCGTCCAGGTCTCGACCGGCATCGCCCAGTGCGAACTGCTGGAACAAGCGGTGCGTCGGGGTCCGATCGTGCGCGAGGTGGAATTTCCCTACCACCCGCATGTCACGGTGGGACACGACGTAGCCGATGAGGATCTGGATCAGGCCTTCGAAGGGCTGCGTGATTTCGTCGCCCAGTTCAAGGTCGAGGGGTTCACGCTGTACGCCCAGGACGAGGACGGCACCTGGCGCCCGCACCGTGAATACGCCCTGACAGGCTTCTGACCGGTGCCGCTCAAGGCGGCGTGGGGTCGGCTCCGCTCGGGCGCCACCCAACGCTGGCAGGCGCTCACCCGAGCCCGGCCCGCCATCGCCCACCTGGTCGCGGCGTATCGGCATTACAAGGACAACCACGGCAATGACCTGGCCGCCGCCATCACGTACTTCAGCTTCCTGGCGCTGTTCCCGCTGGTCCTGCTCGGGGTCTCGGTCACCGCGTTCGTGCTGGCGTCGCGGCCTGAGCTGCAGAGCGAGCTGTTCGACCAGATCAGCTCCAACCTGCCCGGCGCCTTCGGCCAGACCGTCCAGCAGGTGATCCGGGGCGCGATCGACAAGCGCGCCGGCGTCGGCGCGCTCGGCCTGGCCGGCGTCGCGGTGGCCGGCCTGGGCTGGATCGCCAACCTGCGCACGGCGATCGACACCGTCTGGGGCATCGTGGCCAAGAAGCGGTCCTTCCTTGCCGCCAAGGCGGCCGACGCCCTGGTGCTGGCGGGCCTGGGCGTCGGTGTCGTGGTCTCCGTCGGGGTCACCGCGGGCGGCACGGCGGCCAGCGACCTGGTGCTGCGCGGCCTCGGGCTACACGGCGTGACCGGCGCCGGAACGCTCACCTGGTGCCTTTCAATCCTGCTGGGCATCGCCGGCAGCATGATCATCTACGGCTGGCTGATGATCCGGCTGCCCGACGTCCGGGTGCCGCGACGGCTGGCGCTGCGCGCCACCCTGCTGGCCGCGGTCGGCTTCGAGGTGCTGAAGCTGGTCGGGACCTTCTACATCGACCGGATCACCGAGTCACCGGCCGCTGCGGTCATCGGCCCGGTGGTCGGGGTGCTGGTCTGGATCTATCTGGTGTCGCGTTACCTGCTGTTCTGCGTGGCATGGGCTGCGACGGCTGCTGAGGCCGGTACTGGGGCGGCTGCGACTGCCGAGGCGGCTGGGACTGCCGAGGCGGCTGGGACTGCCGAGGCGGTTGGGACTGGGGCTGCCGAGGGAACTGGGGTCGGGGCGGCTGGGGTCGGGGCGGCTGGGACTGCCGCTGACCCGGCGGGCGATCGGCCGGCGCGGTCGGCCGGCGCATCCCGCGCTCCGGTGTCGGCTGCGGCGGTGGCTGCCGGCCTGCTGAGCGCCGGCGCCGCGCTTGGCGCCGGATCCTTCGCCGCCGTACAGCGGTGGCGTTACCGAGCCACAGAGCGCCGGCGATCAGCGCGCTGATCGGCACCAGCGCGGCGAGGCTCCAGCGCATGCCGCCGCTCGGCGTCGCCAGCTCGGCCAGGGTCGCGGCGACTGCCGGTGGCGCGGTGGCCGCAGCGCCGGCGGCCGCCGAAGCGCCGGCGGCGGCCGGCTGGCCTGCCTGGACGGGTCCGGCCAGCATGCCCACCGGCTTGACCGTGGGCTTGAGCGCGTAGCCCCAATCCAGCAGGGCCCCGGCCTGCAGGTACTGGTCGACCGGATGCCGCTCGTTGCGCAGCAGGATCACCCCGAGCCGACGGCCGTTGCGCTCGGCGGCGGCGAGGTAGGTGTGGCGGGCGGCGTCGGTGAATCCGGTCTTCACGACCAGGGCGCCGGGCACCTTGTTCAGGAAGTTCTGGGAGGGGTTGTCGAACTGGTAGCGCCCGACCCGGCCGTGCTTGCTGGCCCGCGGTGGAAAGCCGGCGCTGGGCAACCGGCTGTAGGCCGCCAGCCGGGGCTGGTTGACGAAGGCGCGCAACACCAGCGCCATGTCGTAGGCGGAGGTGAGCTGCTGCCAGCCGTCCAGGCCCGAGGGGGTCTGGACGACGGTGTCATAGGCGCCCAGCTTGGCCGCGTAGGCGTTCATCTGCGCCACGGTGCGCGCCACCCCGCCGTTGGCCTCGGCCAGCGCGGTGGCGGCGTCGTTGGCCGAGACCAGGAACAGCGCGGAGAACAGCTGGTCCACCGAGTACCGGGCCCCGGTCAGCAGCCCGACCGCGGACCCCTCGGCCACGGCCGCGGTCGGCGAGACCGTCACCACCCGGGTGCCCGGCAGATTCGGGGCGACGGTGAGCGCGGTCAGCGCCTTGAGGATGCTGGCCGGCTGGTAGCGCCCGTGCGGGTCCCGGGCGGCCAGCACCGCGCCGGAGTTCAGATCGGCCAGGATCCAGCCGTGCGCCCGGATGCCCTTGGGCAGCGCCGGAGCGCCGGGCGGAGCGACCAGCCCGCGGCTGGTCAGATGCGGTCCACCGGGCACCACGCCGTCAGGTGACCAGCCACCGGCCGGCGGGTGCGGATTGGGGGTGCTCGGTGAGGCGCCACCCGAGGTGGGCTTGATCGGCGCCGGTGAGGCCGGTGAGGAGGCCAGCGCGCTGCTGGGCCCGGCCAGCACGGCCAGCGAGGTGATGGCGGCGAGCGCCAGCCCGGCCGCTCGACGGCTCGGCGCCGGTTGACCTCGCACCGGGTCAGGCTACTAGCGCGGGGTCGGTAACGCAGGAACTGAAATGCTCAGCGGCGAGCCGTGCCCGGCCCGCCGTCGGCGCGGCCGGCGCCGGCGAAGATAATGAGGCATGCGGCTGAGCAGGCGGGTCTCGGGATTAGCGCGTGGCTGGCAGCTCGCCGGTGCCTGACTTCGTCGCAGCGATCGACCAGGGCACCACCAGCAGCCGGTGCATGGTCTTTGACCACGGCGGCAATGAGCGGGCCAAGCACCAGCTCGAACACCGCCAGATCCTGCCCCGGTCCGGCTGGGTCGAGCACGACCCGGTGGAGATCTGGCAGCGCAGCGCCGCCGTGCTGCAGGCCGCGATCAGCGCCGCGGGCCTGGCCGCCGCCGACATCGCCGCGCTCGGCATCACCAACCAGCGCGAGACCGCGGTGGTCTGGAACCGCCGCACCGGACGGCCCTATTGCAACGCCATCGTCTGGCAGGACACCCGCACCGACCGGATCGCCGCCGCCCTGCAACGCGACGGCCGGGGCGAGGTCATCCGGGCCAGGGCGGGCCTGCCGCCGGCCACCTACTTCTCGGCCGGCAAGATCCAGTGGATCCTGGAGAACGTCGACGGGGTCCGGGCCGCGGCCGGGTCGGGCGAGGCGGTGTTCGGCACCACCGACAGCTGGCTGCTGTGGAACCTGACCGGCGGCGTCTCCGGCGGCGTGCACCTCACCGACGTCACCAATGCCAGCAGGACGATGCTGATGGACCTGCGCACCCTGGACTGGGACGAGGAGCTGCTGTCCTTCTTCGGCATCCCGCGCGCGATGCTGCCCGAGATCCGGCCGTCCTCGGACCCAGCCGGCTACGGCGAGGTCGCGGTGGCCGGCGCGGCGGCCGGGATCGCCCTGACCGGTGACCTCGGAGACCAGCAGGCCGCCACCGTGGGCCAGGTCTGCTTCGCCCCGGGCGAGGCCAAGAACACCTACGGCACCGGAAACTTCCTGCTGCTCAACACCGGCGCCGAGCCGGTCGTGAGCGAGCACGGCCTGCTGACGACGGTGTGCTACCAGTTCGGCGGCGACCGGCCGGTCTATGCGTTGGAGGGCTCGATCGCGGTGACCGGCTCGGCGGTGCAGTGGCTGCGCGATCAGCTCGGCGTCATCTCCGAGGCGGCCGAGATCGAGGCGCTGGCGGCCCGGGTCAGCGACAGCGGCGGGGTGTACTTCGTGCCGGCCTTCTCGGGCCTGTTCGCGCCGTACTGGCGATCCGACGCCCGGGGAGTGATCGCCGGCCTGTCGCGCTACCACACCAGCGCGCACCTGGCGCGAGCTACCCTGGAGGCGATCTGCTACCAGAGCCGCGATGTCATCGAGGCGATGGCGCGAGATTCCGGGGTGAGCCTGGACGTGCTCAAGGTCGACGGCGGGGTGACCGCCAACAACCTGTGCATGCAACTGCAAGCCGACATCCTCGGGGTGCCGGTCAGCCGCCCGGTGGTCGCCGAGACCACTGCCCTGGGCGCCGCGTACGCGGCGGGACTGGCGGTCGGATTCTGGAAGGACACCGATGAACTCAGGGCGAACTGGAACCAGGCCGAGCGCTGGTCGCCGCGGTGGAGCGACCAGCAGCGCGCCGACGGCTACGCCGGCTGGCAGAAGGCCATCGGGCGCACCCTGGACTGGGTCGATGTCAGCTAGGAGAGGTTACCGATGAGCGTCAGGGCGATGTCGCCACAGAACCGCGGCGCCGCGCTGGCCGCGATGCGCACCGCGCCCGAACTCGACGTGCTGATCGTCGGTGGCGGCGTGGTGGGCGCCGGCGCCGCCCTGGACGCGGTGACCCGGGGACTTTCGACGGCGATCGTCGAGGCCCGGGACTGGGCCAGCGGCACCTCCAGCCGCTCCAGCAAGCTGATCCACGGCGGCCTGCGGTACCTGGAGATGCTGGACTTCGGCCTGGTGCGCGAGGCGTTGCACGAGCGCGGCCTGCTCACCCAGCACATCGCGCCGCACCTGATCCGGCCGGTGCCGTTCCTGTACCCGCTGACCCACCGGCTGTGGGAGCGTCCCTACGTCGGGGCCGGCGTGCTGCTCTACGACACGCTGGGCACCCTGTGGAAAGGGGCCGGCAGCGCCCGCGGGCTGCCGCGCCACCGGCACCTGAGCAAGCGCCGGGCGCTGCGGGAGGCGCCCTGCCTGGCGCCCGGCTCGCTCACCGGCGCGGTGCAGTACTGGGACGCCCAGGTCGATGACGCCCGGCACACCATGACGGTGGTGCGCACGGCGGTCGCCTTCGGGGCGCTGGCGGCCAACCGCACCCGGGTGCTCGGCTTCTGCCACCAGGGCGGCCGGGTGACCGGGGCCCGGGTGGTCGACCTGGAGACCGGCGCGGAGTTCGACGTCCGGGCCAAGCAGGTGATCAACGCCACCGGGGTCTGGACCGATGAGACCCAGCAGCTGGCCGACACCCGTGGCCAGTTCCACGTCCGGGCGTCCAAGGGCGTGCACCTGGTGGTGCCCCGGGACCGGCTGCAGTCCAGCACCGGGCTCATCCTGCGTACCGAGACCAGCGTGCTGTTCGTCATCCCGTGGGGGCGGCACTGGATCATCGGCACCACCGACACCGACTGGGACCTCGACCTGGCCCACCCGGCGGCCAGCGCCCGCGACATCGACTACCTGCTCGACCAGGTGAACTCGGTGCTGTCCTCGCCGCTGACCCGGGCCGATGTGGAGGGCGTCTACGCGGGCCTGCGGCCGCTGCTGTCCGGTGAGTCGGAGCTGACCTCGAAGCTGTCCCGCGAGCACGTGGTGGGCCATCCGGTGCCGGGGCTGGTGGTGATCGCCGGCGGCAAGTACACCACCTACCGGGTGATGGGCCGCGACGCCGTCGACGAGGCGGTCCGGGCGATGGATGGCAGGGTGCCGGACTCGGTCACCGACAAGATCCCGCTGGTCGGCGCCGAGGGTTGGCAGGGCGTTCGCAACCAGCGCCATCAGCTGGCCGCCCGGTCGGGCCTGCACGTCGTGCGCATCGACCACCTGCTCGGGCGCTACGGCAGCCTGGTGCACGAGGTGCTGGACCTGATCGCCGCCGATGAGTCACTGGCCGAGCCGCTGCCGGGCTCTGATGACTACCTGCGCGCCGAGGTGGTCTACGCCGTGACGCACGAGGGGGCCAGGCATCTGGATGACGTGCTGGCCCGGCGCACCCGGGCCTCGATCGAGGCCTGGGACCGCGGGGTGTCGGCCGCGCCGGTGGTGGCCGAGCTGATGGCCCCGCACCTCGGCTGGGACGAGGCGCACACCGCCACCGAGGTCGAGCACTACCTGGCCCGGGTGGCGGCCGAGCGGGAGTCCCAGGAGCAGCCCGACGACGCCACCGCCGACGCCGCCCGGCTGGGCGCCGCCGACATCGTCCCGCTGACCCCGCTGGCCCCACGCGCGTCCTGAGCCTGGCGGGCCCGCGCCCCTTCCGCTCGACGCCCCTTCCGCTCGACGCCCCTTCCGCTCGACGCCCTTCCGTTCGACGTCCCTTCCGCTCGACGCGTAGCGATTTCATTCGCCAGGGCGCACGAAATCGCTAGCTGTGGACGATTACCTTCGTCCACAGATAGCGCCGGCCTGCTCCCTCGGCGCCCCTTGCCGGTGACGCTGCATGGATGTACACGAATTCGGCGCAACGGGCCCGCATGCTCGACGGCGGACGGAAGGTGGTGACGTCCGCGCAGCTTCTGCGGGCGGGCGCCACCCGCTCCCAGATCATCGCCAATATCGCCGCGTGCCGTTGGCAGCGGTGCGGACGAGCGATCGTGCTGCACTGTGGCGAACTCACTCGTGACGAGCGCTGGAGCGCCGCACTGGCCAACGTGGGTCGTGGCAGCGTCCTGAGTTCGTTCACCGCGCTGGAGTATGCCGGCCTCACCGGATGGGAGCGGCCCGAAATCCATGTCCTGGCACCAGCCGGGACGCCCTCCTGCGCGCTGGCCGAGTTGGCGATCGTCACGCACCGCAGCGCCCGGTGGCCCGCACCATGCCTGCCTGGCAAGCGGATCCAGATCGTGTCGGACGCCGCGGTGCGTGCGGCCGGAAGCTTCCGTTCGCCCCGACCCGGCTGTGGCGTGCTTGCAGCCGTCGTCCAGCAGCGGTTGGCCGATGCCTCCGACCTTGGCGACGCCGTTCGGGCAGCGATCAGGATCAGGCACAGAGGTGTGCTCCTGCAGGCCGTGGCAGACATCGCCGGCGGCTCACAGGCGTTGAGCGAGATCGACTTCGTCCAGCTGTGCCGGCGAGCAGGATTGCCCCTACCCCATCAGCAGCAGGTGCGTCGAGACGGATCAGGAAGGCGCCGCTACCTGGATGCCAGCTGGCGACGTGTGGACGGGCGTCTGGTCGTGGTGGAAGTAGACGGTGCGGTCCATCTCAGTCCTCGCAGGTGGTGCGACGATCAGCTGCGCCAGAACGAGCTGACGCTGAGCGACGCGCTGGTTCTGCGATTCCCCAGTGTCATCGTCCGAACCGAGCCAGGCGTCGTGGCACGGCAACTGCGGCAGGCACTGGGGGCTTGACTGTCCGATGCCGCATGCCGCATGCCGCATGCCGGATGCCGCATGCCGGATGCCGCATGTCGCTGCTCGACGCGTATGGCTGATGACCGCCAGGACGTGCAGAACCGATACGCGTCGCCGCTGTCGCCCGTTACGCGTCGCCGCTGTCGCCAGGAAGGCGTCGCCGCTGTCGCCAGGAAGGCGCCGGCTCGGCCGGTCAGGCGCGGGCGGTGACGACGATGCGGTCGCGCGGGCCGGACAGCGGCTTCTGGTAGGTGAAGGCGGTGCTGGTGACGTCGCCGAACCCGCACTTCTCGACCTGCTGGTGCAGGTAGGCCTGGGAGAACCAGAAGTACCCGGGCACCTTGGGGTTCTCCTGCAGCTCGGCGTCGGTGCGCGGTGGGTCGTTGGACAGCACCAGCGCGCCGCCCGCGGGCAGCCAGGACTTGAAGCGCTCGAGGAGGCTCTGCAGGCCGGTGTCGGGGTCATAGAGGTGGCCCGGGCTGCCGTCGGCGTAGAGCACCGTCCACGGCCCGGGAGGCGGGGTCCAGTCCAGGACGTCGGCGCACACCGCGTCGACCCCCTTCGCCCTGGCCAGCTCGACCGCGTGCTCCAGCGCGTCCAGGCCCAGCACCCGGTAGCCGTCGGCCGCGATCCTGGCCTCGATCATCGCGTTTCCGCACCCGATGCTGAGCAGCCCCGGGTCCGGGCTCTCGGCGAGGAACCCGCGGAGCAGGTCCTCGATGTACTGCTGGTACGGGGCGCTGGACGTGGCCGGGGTAGTGACGTCGCCCCGCCCGGCGCCCCTTTCCCAGATGTGATAGATGCTGGGCTCACCGTTGTTGTCGTGCAGGTAGTAGTCGCGGACCGCTTGGATCTGATTGGTGTACGACATCGGAACATCCCTTTCTTGAACGGCCTTCCTCACCTGTCATTGCGTGCGGAAGACCAGGTCGCGCGGAGGACCTCGGCCTTCCATTGCCACGTTTACCTGAGAAAGTGGTCGTTCGCCAAGGGGTGGTCGTTCGCCAAGGGGGTGGCCGGTCGCCTCAGACGCGGCGGAACAGCGGCGCCTGCTTGACTTCCTTGATCGCCCTGGTGATCTCGATGCCGCGCGGGCAGGCCTCGGCGCACTCGAACGTGGTCCGGCAGCGCCGGACGCCCTCGCGGTCGTTGAGGATCTCCCACCGCTCCTCCGCGCCCTGGTCGCGTGAGTCGAAGATGAACCGGGGCGCTTGGAGCAGGTCGGAGTAATAACGTTTGCCCTTGTCGGATAGGGCGACGTCGGCGTAACGCCCCTTGAGCTTGATGATGTCTGCCTGCACCTCCGAGACGCAGGTCACCTCGCCGGCGGCGTGGAGGCCGGGCATCACGTCGGTGTTGTTGCGCAGCACCTCGGTCTCGACGGTGGTCGCCCCCCCGGGCTCATCGCGTAATGGGCTGTCGGATAAACCGGAACCGGCCCCAGGCCAGCCAGGGCACCATCACCACGATCCACATGGCGACAATGGCCCCACCGGCCCGATCTCCATCGGGTTGACGAACGGGTTCCTGTAGGTGTCGATGACGGGCGCGGCACTGGTCGCAGCCGACCTTGTGAGGGGAGTTCGTGACCGGCCGGACAGCCGCTGTAGGGCAGATCGGCCAGCGTCTGAAATGACCTCGCACCGCCCTTTCCGCCCAACCCGCGGCCGCACCGCACAACAATGTGGTGACAACCGGGTCGGCGGGTCCGGCAGACATATCGCGACCGGCTACCGTAGCGCCGGTCGGAGGCGCTGTGCCTCCCGCGCACATCATTATTGAGGAGAGTGTCTTGCGCCGACTCAGTTCATATCGGGTGGTCGCGGTCGCCGGTCTCGCAGCGTCCATGGTGCTGACCGCCTGTGGCAGTGACAACGACACCGCGCCGCCCGGAAACACCGCTTCGCCTGGTACATCCGGTTCGAGCGCCGCAGCCGGCGCCGATCTGAAGATCGGCCTGGCATACGACATCGGCGGCCGCGGCGACAAGTCCTTCAACGACTCGGCCGCGGCCGGCCTGGACGCCGTCAAGAAGAAGTACAACCTCGACGACTCCGCCGTGAAGGAGCTCGAGGCGGCCCAGGGCGAGCCCGAGGCCGACAAGGAAGCCCGGCTGTCCCAGCTCGCTGACAACGGTTTCACCAGCATCATCGCGGTGGGCTTCGCCTACGCCGCGCCCATCAAGGCGGTGGTGGCCAAGTACCCCAACGTCAAGTTCGCCATCATCGACGACAGCTCCGTGCAGGCGCCCAACCTGGCTTCCCTGACCTTCGCCGAGGAGCAGGGTTCCTTCCTGGTCGGCGTGATCGCCGCGCTGAAGAGCCAGAAGAAGAGCGTGGGCTTCATCGGCGGCGTCAACGTGCCGCTGATCCAGAAGTTCCAGGCCGGCTTCGACGCCGGAGCCAAGGCTGCCGACCCGGCGGTCAAGCTGGCCGACAAGTACCTCACCCAGCCGCCGGACTTCGGTGGCTTCAACGACCCGACCAAGGGTGAGACCGCCGCCAACGGCATCTACGACGCCGGCGCCGACGTCATCTTCGCCGCCGCGGGCGGTTCGGGCAGTGGCGTGTTCAAGGCCGCCAAGGCCAAGAGCGCGCTGGCCATCGGCACCGACTCCGACCAGTACCAGACCGCGGCCGATGACGTGAAGGACGTCGTCATCTCCTCGATGATCAAGCGGGTCGACGTGGCGGTCAGCAAGTTCATCGACTCGGTCGCCGACGGCAGCTTCAAGGCCGGCAACACCATCTTCGACCTGAAGGAGGGCGGTGTGGACTACTCGCTGTCGGGCGGCAAGATCGACGACATCAAGTCCAAGGTCGACGAGTTCAAGGCCAAGATCATCGACGGCAGCATCACGGTTCCCACCAGCTAGGTAACAGACCCACACCCGGGTTTGTGCCGGTTTATCAGGCGCTCAGACCCGCGGTTGTCGACGGGCCCGAGGTGACTCGCTAGCGTCACCTCGGGCCCGTCGACGTCAGCTGTGAATCCCTCGTCCGTGGCGGCCCAGCGCAGGAGGTAGCGATGCCCGAGCCCGTCCAGCCGGTGACCGCCGACCCGCCGGCCCAGTCCGACCTGGCCATCGAGGTGGTGGGCATCACCAAGAGGTTCCCGGGCGTGATCGCCAACTCCGATGTCAACATCGCGGTGCGGCGTGGCACGGTGCACGCGATCGTGGGTGAGAACGGCGCCGGCAAGTCCACCCTGATGAAGATGCTCTACGGCATGCAGCGCCCGGACGAGGGCGAGATCCGGATCGCCGGCAAGCCGGTGGCCTTCTCATCGCCCTCGGACGCGATCGCCGCCGGCATCGGCATGGTGCACCAGCACTTCATGCTCGCCGACAACTTCACCGTCCTGGAGAACATCGTGCTGGGCAGCGAGCCGACCGCCCGCGGCGCGCTGAACTTCGGGGCCGCCCGCCGCCGGATCACCGAGCTGAGCCGGACCTACGGTCTGGGCCTGAACCCCGACGTGTTGGTGGAGCACCTCGGAGTCGGTGACCGCCAGCGCGTCGAGATCGCCAAGGTGCTCTACCGCGGCGCCCGGCTGCTGATCCTGGACGAGCCGACCGCGGTGTTGGTGCCGCACGAGGTCGAGGAGCTCTTCCAGAACCTGCGCGAGCTCAAGAGCGAGGGACTGACGATCCTGTTCATCTCGCACAAGCTGGACGAGGTGATCCAGGTCGCCGACGACATCACCGTGATCCGCCGGGGCCGCACGGTGGGCACCGCCAACCCGCGCTCGATCACCACCCGGCAGCTGGCCGAGATGATGGTCGGCTCGGAGCTGCCCAGCCCGGAGACCCGCTCGGACACCGTCTCGGAGCAGACGGTGCTCTCGGTCAGGGGCCTCACGGTGACCGACGACGGCGGGCGCAAGGTGCTCGATGACATCTCCTTCGACATCCACGCCGGTGAGATCTACGGGATAGCCGGCGTCGAAGGCAACGGCCAGAGCGAGCTGGTGGAAGCGCTGATGGGGATCCGACCGATCAGCACCGGAACCGTCCTGCTCAAGGACCGCGACATCACCGCCGCCTCGACCCGGTCGCGCCGGGTGGCCGGCATCTCCTACATCCCCGAAGACCGGCACCGGCAGGGGCTGCTGCTCGAGGCGACGCTCTGGGAGAACCGGGTGCTGGGCCACTCCGACACACCACCCAATATCAAGGGCCCGCTGATCAACCGGATCGGAGCCCGCCGGGACACCGAGCGGATCGTGGCGGACTTCGACGTCCGGACGCCCGGCATCGACGTGCTGGCCTTGGCGCTGTCGGGCGGCAACCAGCAGAAGCTGATCGTGGGCCGCGAGCTGTCCGGGGACCCGGTGCTGCTGATCGCCTCCCAGCCGACCCGCGGCGTGGACGTGGGCGCGCAGGCCGCGATCTGGGAGCATGTCCGCCGCGCCCGGGCGGCGGGGCTGGCCGTCCTGCTCATCTCGGCAGACCTGGAGGAGCTGATCGGCATGTCCGACTCGATCCAAGTGATCCTGCGCGGCGCGTTCGTAGCGACAGCCGACCCCGCGACCGTCACCGCCGAGGACCTCGGCGCGGCGATGACCGGAGCCGGCAACGCGGTCGGCGCGGCATGAGCGCCGCGCCCGTGTCCGCCCCGACCGGCCTGCTCGGCCGGCTCCAGCAGCGCTACCCGCTGCGCTCGGTGCTGCTCGGCCTGGCCGCGCCGGTCGGCGCGGTCCTGTTCGCGGTGCTGGCCAGCTCGGTGATCCTGATCCTGGGCGATAACAGCCCGTTCACGGTGTTCGAAACCATGATCAGGCAGGCCGGCCGGCCCACCCAGTTCGTCGACATGGTCAACCAGGCGATGGTCTATTACCTCTCGGCGGTGGCGGTCTCGATCGGGTTCCGGATGAACCTGTTCAACATCGGGGTCGAGGGCCAGTACAGCCTCGCCGCGCTGGGAGCGGCCTACGTCGGCGGCCAGATCACCGGCGGCGGCCCGTTCCATCTGGTGGCCGAGGTGCTGGTCGCGATGCTCGTCGGCGCCGCCTGGGCCGGCATCGCCGGGGTGCTCCGGGTGTTCCGCGGGGTCAGCGAGGTGATCTCGACGATCATGCTGAACGCGATCGCGGTGGGGCTGGCCTCCTACCTGCTGCACAAGCTCGGCCGGGCCAGCGGCAACAACATCCAGACCACGCCGATCGGCCCGTCCGGCCAGGTGCCCGGGCTGAGCTACTCCGGCACCCAGGCCAAGATCTTCGGCTTTCTCTTCGTCGCGATCGCGGTCGGGGTGGCGTACTGGTTCATCGTCACCCGCACCCGGTTCGGCTTCCGGATCAAGGCCACCGGCCTGAACGAGCAGGCCGCGATCGCCAGCGGGGTCAACGTCAAGCGGATGACGCTGGTGGCGATGCTGATGTCCGGCGGCGTCGCGGGGCTGGTGGGGCTGCCCGAACTGCTTGGCTCGACGCACAGCTTCAGCCAGACCTCGCAGTCCGGACTCGGCTTCGCCGGCATCGCCATCGCGCTGCTGGGACGAAATTCGCCGATCGGCATGGCTATGGCCGCGGTGCTGTGGTCCTTCCTCGGCAAGTCGGCCAACCAGCTGGACTTCATCGGGGTGCCACGTGAGATCGCCGCGATCATGCAGGGAATGATCCTGCTGGCGGTGGTCATCGCCTACGAGCTGGTGCGCCGCTATCGCCTGGTGCTGCAACAGAAGGACGTGGCCGCGCAGCTGGCGGCAGGTCCGCCCGATCCGACCGGTCCGCCCGCCCCGGCTGCCCAGGCGGTGTCGGCATGAGCGCCGCGACCGCGATCGCCGCCCGTCCGGACATCCGGCGACCCGGCTCCCGGATGTCGCCCGCGCTGCTGATCGCCCTCGCGCTGGGCATGTTCCTGGTGCTGGCCGCGGTCCGCACCTTCACCGGCGGCAATGACCTGACCAGCAGCGGCACGATCGCGGCCGGCCTGTCGGCCGCGGTGCCGATCGGGTTGGCGGGCCTCGGCGGGCTGTGGGCCGAACGGGCCGGCGTGGTGAACATCGGCCTGGAAGGCATGATGATCCTGGGCACCTGGGGCTGCGCCTACCTCGGCTGGAACCACGGCGTCTGGGCCGGGCTGGCGTTCGGCACCCTGCTCGGCGCGGCCGGCGGCCTGGTGCACGCGATCGCCACCGTCACCTTCGGCGTCGACCACATCATCTCCGGCGTCGCGATCAACATCATCGCCCCGGGGCTGACGCTGTACCTGACCAAGGTGACCTTCGCCAACTACCCGGGCGGGGGGCAGAAGCAGTCGCCGCCGATCGGCGACGCCCCGTCGGTCACACTGCCCTTCTCGGACTGGCTGCGCACCGTCGAGGACAAGCACTGGTTCGCGGTCTCTGACCTGGCCGGCGTGCTGGGCGGGCTGGTCACCCGGCTCTCGCTGGTCACCGTGCTGGCGGTGCTGGTGGTCATCGCCTCGGCCTGGATCCTGTGGCGGACCGCGTTCGGGCTGCGGCTGCGCTCGTGCGGCGAGGCGCCGTACGCGGCGGAGTCCCTCGGCGTCAACGTCTACAAGTACAAGTACATCGCGGTGATCGTCTCCGGCGCGCTGTCGGGTCTCGGCGGGGCGGCGCTGGCCATCTCGGCCCACCAGTTCCGCGACGGCCAGACCGGCGGCCGCGGCTTCATCGGCCTGGCTGCCCTTATCTTCGGCAACTGGCGGCCCGGCGCGCTGGCCGGTGGCGCCGGCCTGTTCGGCTACACCGACGCGATCCAGTTGCGCAGCTCCGCGGCGGTGCACCCGCTGCTGCTGTTGATGGCGATCGCGCTGGTGCTGGTGGCGATCTGGCAGTGGCGCAGCGGCCAGCGGGTCATCGCGGCGATCGCCGTGGTGATCGCCGTGCTGGCGGTGTTGTGGTACTTCGACACCGATCAGGTGCCTGAGGAGCTGGTCGGCACCACCCCGTACGTGGTGACCATCCTGGTGCTGGCGCTGGCCTCCCAACGGCTGCGCATGCCCAAGGCCGACGGGAAGGTCTATCGCAGGGGAGAAGAGACATGACCTCACCGCAGGCCGGCGCGGGGCTGCCGCACATCGACTGGGAACTGCTGCACCGGGAGGCGGTGGCGGTGATGGGCCGGGCCTACGCGCCGTACTCGAAGTTTCCGGTGGGCGTCGCGGCCCTGGTCGACGACGGCCGGCTGGTGACCGGCTGCAATGTCGAGAACGCCTCCTACGGGGTGGGCCTGTGCGCCGAGTGCGGCCTGGTGTCGGCGCTGAGCGCCACCGGCGGTGGCCGGCTGGTCGCGATGGTGTGCGTCGACGGCGAGGGCGCCCTGCTGATGCCGTGCGGGCGGTGCCGGCAGTTGCTGTTCGAGCACGGCGGCCCCGAGATGCTGGTCGCGGCCGACGGCGGGCCGATCACGGTGGCCGGCCTGCTGCCGAACGCCTTCGGCCCGAACGACCTGGCTGCCATGGCGAACAAGGCGGCGAGCGCCGAACCGGAACAGGCTTGATCGCCACGGCCAGCCTGGCGATGACCGGCATCCGATGATCAGCCGGCTGGCGTTCGGCGCGGCCGAGGTCATCGACGATCCGTACCCGCACTTCGCCGCGGCGCGCGCCCAGTCCAGCGTGCAGTGGCACGAAGAGACCGGGATGTGGCTGGCCTTCGGGCACGCGGAGGCGAATGCCGTGCTGCGCAGCCGCACCCTGGGCCGGATCTGGACGCCCCGCTGGCCCGAGGTGGCGATGCCGGGCTTCGAGCTGATCCACCGTCACTCGATGCTCGAGAACGAGCCGCCGGTGCACACCCGGCTGCGCAGGCTGGTGGCGGCGGCCTTCGCCCGGGGCCACGTCGAGCGGCTGCGTCCGAGGGTGGCGGCGCTGGCCGAGAGCCTTGCCGACCAGCTTGCCGACCAGTTCGCCGAGCACGACCCGGGCGGTCCGGGCGTCTCTGGCGGCTCGGCCGGCTCTGGCCGTTCGGCCGGCTCTGGCGGCCCGGGCGTCGACCTGATTGCCGGCTTCGCCGAGCCGCTGCCGGTGCAGGTGATCGCGGAGCTGCTCGGGATTCCCGAGTCCGACCGGCACCTGCTGCGGCCCTGGTCCAACGCGATCGTGAAGATGTACGAGTACCAGGTCAGCCCGGCGCAGCGCGCCGTCGCCGAGGCCGCGGCCAGCGATTTCGTGGCCTACCTGCGCGAGCTGGTGGGCCGGCGCCGCCGCCGGCCAGCGGCCGACCTGATCAGCTCGCTGATCGCCGAGACCGACTCGGCGGGCGGCCGGCTGACTGAGGACGAGCTGGTCACCACCTGCACGCTGCTGCTCAACGCCGGGCACGAGGCAAGCGTGAATGTGGTCGGCAACGGCGTGCTGGCGCTGTTCGGCAATCCTGAGCAGTGGCAGCGGTTGCTGGCCGCCGAGGCCGCCGGCCGGTCGCTGGTGGAGTCGGCTGTCGAGGAGCTGATCCGGTTCGACTCGCCGCTGCAGCTGTTCGAACGCACCGCGATCAGCGACACCCCGATCGGCGACGTCACGGTTCGGGCCGGTGAGAAGATTGCGGCCCTGCTCGGCTCGGCCAATCGGGATCCGGCGGTCTTCGACCAACCCGACCAGCTGGACGTCGGACGGGCGGACAACCCGCATCTGGGCTTCGGGGCCGGCATCCATTTCTGCGTGGGGGCACCGCTGGCCCGGGTCGAGCTGCAGACCTCGCTGCGCACGCTGCTGCGGCGGTTTCCCGCGCTGCGGCCGGCGACCGATGGGCTGGGCAGGCTACGGCGTTCGGAGTTCGTGATCCGGGGCGTGACGTCCTTGCCGGTCCTGCTGAGCTGATCGGATACCGCTAGCGGTATTCCGTGATACCGTCAGCGGTATGAAGACCAGTCTCGACATCTCCGAACCGCTGTGGCGTGAGGTCAAAGAGCTGGCCAAACAGCGCGGCACCACCACCAAGAGCCTGGTCGAGCAGGCGCTGATCAAGCTGCTGGCCGAAGCAGAGGCGTCCCCGCCGGGCTACCACCTCGCGGATATGAGCGTGCCCGGTGGTTACACCGCTGAATTCCAGCACGCCACCTGGGAGCAACTTCGCGAAGAGATCTACCCCGTGCCGGCGGCCTTCGCGCGGCCCGAGTGATAGCGGTTGACAGCAACATTCTGGTCTACGCCCACAAGAGGGACGCGCCATTTCACGCCGAGGCCAAGGCTGCTCTGGCCGGCCTGGTCAGCTCGGCTGGCACTTGGGCCATCCCTTGGCCCTGCGTCCATGAGTTCTTCGCGGTGGTGACCAACCCTCGGGTATTCACCCCGGCCTCCACCCCGGCCCAAGCAATCGCACAACTTGAAGCCTGGACCTCGGCGCCCAACGTCCGGCTGCTGTCCGAAAGTCACCATCACCTGGCGCAGCTGACCTCGCTGGTGTTGCCGAGGCTTGCCGGGCCGGCGGTGCACGACGCGAAGATCGCCGCGATCTGCCTGGACCACGGCGTGCGCGCGCTGCTGACCATGGACCGCGACTTCAGCAGGTTCCCGGCGCTCAAGACCCGCAGCCTGCTCGCATGAGAGGCTTCAGCCATGTCCGCCAGCCACGCTGAACCCTTCGACGCCGTCAGCGTGATCCGTGCCAAGCGTGACCACGGCCGGATTCCGGACGCCGAGATCGACTGGGTGATCGACGCCTACACCCGGGGCGTGGTGGCCGAGGAGCAGATGGCGGCGCTGGCGATGGCGATCCTGCTCAACGGCATGGCGGCAGACGAGCTTGCCCGCTGGACCCAGGCGATGATCGCCTCCGGCCAGCGGCTGGACCTGTCGGCGGTGCGGCGTCCGACCACCGACAAGCACTCGACCGGCGGTGTCGGCGACAAGATAACCCTGCCGCTGGCGCCGCTGGTGGCCTCACTCGGAGCGGCGGTGCCGCAACTGTCCGGACGCGGCCTGGGGCACACCGGCGGCACCCTGGACAAGCTGGAATCCATCCCCGGCTGGCGGGCGAAGCTGTCCAATGCCGAGTTCATGGCCCAGCTCGACTCGGTCGGCGCGGTGATCTGCGCCGCCGGCGATGAGCTGGCCCCGGCGGACAAGAAGCTCTACGCGCTGCGTGACGTCACCGGCACCGTCGAGGCGATTCCACTGATCGCCAGCTCGATCATGAGCAAGAAGATCGCCGAGGGGTCCGCGGCGCTGGTGCTCGACGTCAAGGTCGGCACCGGAGCGTTCATGAAGACCAGGCAGGACGCCCGCGCCCTCGCCGAGACGATGGTGGCGCTGGGGGCCGCGGCCGGCACCCACACCGTGGCCCTGCTCACCGACATGAACACGCCGCTGGGCAGGACGGCAGGAAACGCGCTGGAGGTGGCCGAGTCCGTCGAGGTGCTGGCCGGGGGCGGGCCCGCGGATGTGGTGGAGCTGACGGTGGCGCTCGCGGTGGAGATGCTCGCCGGCGCCGGCATCACCGGCGTGGATCCGGCCGAGGCGCTGGCCGACGGCCGGGCGATGGACGTGTGGCGGGCGATGATCACCGCCCAGGGCGGTGACCCGGACGCCGAGCTGCCGGTGGCCGCCGAGAAGCAGGTGCTGAGCGCCTCGGCCACCGGGGTGCTCACCCGGCTGGACGCCTACGCGGTCGGGGTCGCCGCTTGGCGGCTGGGCGCGGGCCGGGCTCGCAAGGAGGACCCGGTGTCGGCCGGTGCGGGCGTGGTGCTGCTGGCCAAACCCGGTGACCCGGTGCGGGCAGGTCAACCGCTGCTGGAACTGCACACCGATGACCCGGCCCGGTTCGAGCGGGCCCTGCAGGCGCTGGAGGGCGGCTTCGACATCGGCGACGCCGCCAACCTCGCCGCCGGGCCGCTGGTGATCGAGCGTGTCACCGCCTGAGCCGGCCGCCAGCGAGGTTCCGGTACCGCAGGACGCCCGCCGGCTGACGGTGCCGGCCGCCCGGCTGCCGAAGTGGCTGGACAACTTCGCCGACCGGCACGGCGGCCTGCAGACCCGGCTCATCCCCGACGACGGCTCGCCCGAGCGGGTGGTGATCAGCGCCGCCGACGGCTCGACGGTGTGGATCGACGTGCCGTTTCGACCCTGGCAGCCCACCGCGTCCCGGCCGCTGACCTCGCTGCAACTGCACCTGAACCAGCCCCGCCGGATTGGCGTGCTGCTGGTGCGCCGGGGCGGCTACGCGGCCGGGGTGTTCGACGGGGCTGAGCTGGTGTCGTCCAAGGTCGGTTCGGGCTACGTCCAGGGCACCACCAAGGCCGGTGGCTGGTCACAGCAGCGCTTCGCCCGGCGGCGGGGCAACCAGGCCCGGCAGGCCTTCGCCGCGGCGGCCGAGGTGGCGGTCAGGATCCTGCTGCCCGAGGCCGGCCGGCTGGCCGCGTTGATCTGCGGCGGTGACAAGGCCGCTGTCGAGGCCACCCTGTCCGATCCCCGGCTGGCGCCGCTGGCGCCGTTGCGCGCCCCGCCCTTCCTGGCCGTCCCGGATCCGCGGCTCAAAGTGCTGCAAGCCACCCCGGAGCAGTTCTTGACCGTCAGCCTGGCGATCCATCCCTGACAGGGTTGCCGCGTTCAGGAAATCGCTCAGTCCTACTTTCGTGGGGTGAGCACCGCGAGTAAGTCGCGAGCGCTCGTGAACTTCGCCGCCGACAACGGGTCCATGGCGGTGATATAGGTGACGCAAGCCCAGACAATGGAACCGATAAGCCAGGTCGTGCGCGCGCTTGCGTCAAGATTCACGTTCGTCGTTTCGATCACCAGGAGCGCGAGAATGGGCAGTGCCCCGATCAGGATGGTGCGACCGGCGTTCAGCAACCGCCGGGCCACCGACGTGTGACTGGCGATGGAAGGGTGTTCGGCACGTGGCAGGTAGTGGTACTCACCCGAAGCCAGAATATTCAGGGTGGTGGCGAGTTCACGTCGAAGATTGGCGCGGGTGTCTGCCTGAGGAAAAGCGATCCAGCTTCGAAGGTTGCGAAAGTGTGCTGCGACCAGGGCAAATGGCTGTTGTTGTGAATGATCCGAACATTGCAGCGCCTGACCGAAGCCATTTTCGAAGAGCAGGGCAAGCCGCTCCAGCTTGCGGATGTTGTCGCGTCGATCTCCGAGCCTGTCGAAGCACAGTTTCGAGTTGGTCACCCACTCCGTCAAATCCTGGGTGGTCAAGAAAGCGGCGACCTCGGGGTAGCTCCGAAGGCGGACTGCTCTTATCCGACGCACTATGACGTACACCAGGCCGATCACCACCGAGAAGATCAGCAGGAGGATGGCCGAACCCGCCGTCAAGCCGGCAGCGACCTGTTGCAGGACAGGCTGCGCTCCGGAGATCTTTGAGTCGCCCAGCTTCGACGACACGAGCATCAGCAACAGCCCTGACAACCCGCATAGCGCGGCACTGGGCGAGAGCATCACCCATAGCGAGTCGGTTCGAAACCCCATGATCCCGAAGGCCCACATGAGCACCAGGGTGATAACAAAGTAGGACGCGGATGCGGCCACCGAGCCGCTCATCGCGATGCTCAATAAGAAGTAGCAGAACCCCAGCATCAACAGCAGTACCACCATCGCGCTCACGAACCGCTCCACGCGCTTTGTTTCAGATCGCAGAAGCGATTCACCGCGGACGCACAGTTTGATGTAGGCGCTGCCCAGTGCGTCGTCGTAGTCCGGCCCGAGCGTGCCACGCAGGATGTTATGGCGCTTGCGAGATACCCGGTATAACTCTGAAAGGCTCCGCATTCGGCGAGCTTCTGTCAACCGTCGCAGCGGGGTTCGAAGAGTGCGCAACTTCATTGATGGCCATCAGCACTTGGTATCACCGAAGCAGATTACCGCTCACCATCGAAGGCAACGCTTATTCGGCAACGCGTGCCTTATCAAGTTATGAGATCAATACCAAGCTGCCATTAACGGAACTCAGGCCGGCGGGCCGCCAGAAAGCCGCCGCCCGGAAGGATCGACTCGGCCAACACGACCAGCGTCGTCCAGACCTTCCAGCGCAGCTGATATGCCACCACCAGCGCCAGCAGCACGTAGGCCGTGAACAGCGCCCCGTGGATCGGGCCCAGCACGTGCACGCCCTGCGGGGCGTCCAAGCTGTACTTCACGATCGTGGCGACGATCAGCAGCAGCCAGGACGCCGCCTCGGCGATCGCCACCAGCCGGAACGCGCGGGTCAACCGGACCGCCCAGGCAGACCTGGCGGACCCGGACCGGGCGGTTGCGGTGGTGGTCGGATTCGGCTGGCTGGGCATGGGATCAGGGTAGGGCGGGATGAGGCATCATGAGCCGGTGGCCCCCCGCGGTGTGATCAGGCACCAGGGCAGGTTGCTGTCCTATCAGGACCTGGGCCCGGTCGACGCGCCGGTGGTGCTGCTGATCCACGGAATGGTCTCCGACAGCACCACCTTCTCCCGCGCCGCCGAGCAGCTGGCCGAGCGCGGCTACCGGGTGCTGGCGCCGGACCTGCTCGGCCACGGCGACTCGGACAAGCCCGAGGACGGTTACGAGCTCGCCGACTTCGCCGACAGCCTGGCGGCCTTGCTGGCAGAACTGGACGCCCGGGACGTGAGCGTGGTGGGGCACTCGTTCGGCGGCGCGGTGGCGATGCAGCTGGCCCATGACCGGCCCGAGCTGGTGCGGCGGCTGGTGCTGGTCTCAGCCGGTGGCCTGGGACGGCGGGTGCACCCGGTGCTGCGGGCGGCCACGCTGCCCGGCGCGCACAGCCTGGTGCGATTCGTGGTCAACCACCGCACCGCGGCCCTCTACCGCCGGCCCCGGCTGCACCGCTCACTGCGGCTGAGCCCGGACGTGGTCGCCAACCTCGGTCGGGCCGGGCGCGGGCTGGTCTCGCCGCCGGCCAGGACGGCGTTCTTCTCCACCCTGAAGATGGCGATCGACCCGTTCGGGCAACGAGGTTCGCTGTTGGAGTCCGAGCACGTCCGGCTGGATCTGCCCACCCTGATCGTCTGGTCCGAGCGGGATCCGGTGGTGCCGGTGGCGCACGCGTACGAGACCCACGCCCACCTGCGCAACAGCACGCTGGCGATCTTTCCCGGCTCCAGCCACCAGCCGCATCACCATTCGGCGCAGCGGTTCACGCAGGTGGTGTCGGACTTCATCGCCGCCACCTGACCCGCGCCGCCCGAGCTCGAAACCTCAGGCTCTCCCTCTCGGCGGCTGCGCCGCAACGTCTGCGTTCACCGGATCCGGCGATGAGCGGACGTTGCACCTTGTCTGCGAAGATGCAGAACACCCGAGACGCACAGTCGTGAAAGTAGAAGCGCCACTCCATGTCCCGTTCGGTCGACCTGCTCCGCTCCCGGTCCCTGCCACGCGTGGATTATGCGTACGCAGCGTCGGCGGGCACAGGCCGGAAGTTGCTGTTTCTGGCCGGTGCGTGTCCTCTCGACGCGCAAGGCAACACCGTCGCGGTCGGTGACTACGCAGTACAGGCTGCGCAATGCATCACCAATCTGCGAGCAGCACTCCAGGAAGCCGACGCGTCCCTGCATGACGTCGTGACAACGCGCGTCCTGGTCGCATCAGTCGAGCGCGAAGACCTGGTGACCGCATGGAATGTCGTTCGTGGCGCGTTCGCACCGCATGAACCGCCCAGCACCCTGTACGGAGTCACAGTGCTCGGCTATCAGCATCAACTCGTCGAAATCGAAGCCGTCGCCGCCGTCCGAGCCTGAACGCCATCGGTCAGGTCACTCGGGTACGACCTGCCTACCCGGGCACGGTGCGAACGATTACCGCCCGCGCACTAGGGACGCACCCAGTTACTCTTTGGCCTCCGACCAGCGCCGGATCACGCTGACATCGGCGACGAAGCGCACCGAGTCATCCGGCGCCCACCGCGCCGCCGCCTCCTGCAGGCAGTCGGTGAGCAGCTGCCGCACCGCCGGTCCGTGCTCGGCCGGCGCCTGCACCAGCAACTCGTCGTGCAGGCAGAGCACCACCTGGGCCTGCCAGGGCAGACCCCGAGCCCGGACGGTGACCGCCCAGGCCTTGAAAAGCTCGGCCGCCGCACCCTGGATCACCGCGTTGCGGGCGTAGCGGCCCCGGCTGGCGACGGTGGCCCGCTCCTGGTCGGGGTTCAGGTTGGGCGGGGTCGGCCACATCCGCACCAGCCGGCCGCCGTAGGTGCGCACCGCTCGTCCGGCGCGTCCGGAGTCGTAGGCCTCGCGCAGGTAGCGCATCGCCACCGGGTACGCCGACTCCAGGCCCTGCAGCGCCTGGCCGGCCGCCCCGGAGGTCTGGCCGTACATCGCGGCCAGCACGGCGATCTTGGCGGTCGGCCGGTCGACGCCCAGCCGGCTGGCCACCGGGGCGTAGAGGTCGTCGTCCTGGGTGGCCCTGGCCAGCGACCGGTCACCCGAGACCGCCGCGAGCACCCGGGGCTCGATCTGCCCGAGGTCGGCCCGGACGAAGACCTGGCCGGCGGTCGCGGCCACCGCCGGACGCAGGTCGGCGGGCATGTTGTGCAGGCCCGCCTGGGCGGTCATCCGCCCGGCCGCGCCGTCCGAACCGCTCCAGGCACCGCGCAGCCGGGCGTCCGGGCCGACGTTGCGAGCCAGCCAGTCGTAGCCGAAGGTGGTGGCGATCCGCTCTGCCTTGCGCCAGGCCAGCAGGGCCTCGACCACCGGATGGGCGCCGAGGAACCGTTCCAGCCGCCAGGACCGGGTGTCCGGGACGTCGATGCCGACCCGGGCCAGCATGGTGCGAACCTGGGCCGGGTTGCGCAGGTCGATGCCGTCCGGGTTGGGCAGCAGCCGCAGCACCACGCTGTCACGGCGTTCGCGCAGCAGGCCGGCGTCCTGGGCGTCGCGCGGCCGGGGGCCGGCGAACGAGGCGATGATCTGCTCGGCGCGGGCCAGGTCGATGGGCAGCCCGTCGACGGTCAGCTCGGCGCACAGCAGTTCGGCGGCGGATTCGGAGCGGGCGGTGGCCAGCACGTCGCCGGCCGCGGGCGCCGCGGCCAGTCGCTGGCGCTGCAGCTCGCTGGCCCGCAGCGCCGTCTGCGCCCACCGGGCCAGCCGAGCCGGGGTGCGCGCCCACCCGCCACCGGACCATTCCGGCCGCAGGTGCTGATCGGGGCGCACCGGGTCCTCCGGGTCGGTGCCCTCGTCGCCGGCATCGCCGAACAGGTCGAGCTGGCCGGTGCCCGGCGCCGAGGCCGGGTCCAGGTCGTGCAGCGTGGCCCAGATCAGCGCCGGGTCACTGCTCCAGCCGCCGAAGAGCAACCGGTGCACCGCGACCAGGTCCCAGCAGGTGGCCACCCGCACGCCGTGGTGGGTGAGCGCGATCGGGGTGTGCTGTGACCACCACACCCAACGCGGCCGGAACTCCCGCTCCAGCGTCGCCACCACGGCGGCCGGCTCCGTGCTCGCCACCGCCCACTGCCCCCCGCCCGGCTCGGCGATGCCCAGGCCACGCTCGGGCGCCAGGCTGAGCGCGAGAAAGCCGCCTCGGGCCTGGCCGCGCCGGCGCAGCTCGCTCAGCAGCCCGTCGGCGGTCTCGAGCTGGTGCGGCACCGGCCCATCCTGTCAAAGCAGGGCCGGGAGCGCCGCCGTGGCCACCGGCCTCGCCTAGGTTGGACTGAAGCGGATCGCTCGACACGATGAAGCGAAACCGCTCGACACACGATGAGAGGACTGCCGCGCCATGACGGTCAACGGTCACCGATGGAACCTCGAACACGGCGGCCAGCGGGCTTCGGTGGTCCAGCGGGGCGGGGCGTTGCAGAGCTACTCGGTGAACGGCGTCGACGTCGTGGACGGGTTCGCCGACGATGAGACGCCGCCGGCCTTCAACGGCGCCGTGCTGGCCCCGTGGCCCAACCGGATCCCGTCCGGCCGATGGGCCTGGCGCGGCCGGCACTACCAGCTGCCGATCACCGAGCCGGCCACCGGCTCGGCCCTGCACGGCCTGGTCAGCGACGTGCTCTGGCAGCTGGAGGCCGCCGAGTCCGACGCGGTCACCCTCAGCGTCCCGAGCGAGCCCAGCGCCGGGTACCCCTTCCAGCTGCGGGTCACCGTGACCTGGTCGCTGTCCGAGGACGGCCTTCGGTGCCAGCTGGGCGCGCTGAACACCGGCGCCGAGCCCGCCCCGTTCGGGGTGGCGACCCACCCGTTCTTCCAGCTACCGGATGCCCGGGTGGACGACCTCGAGCTGCACCTTCCGGCCGGGCAGTGGCTGGAGACCGATGCGAACCTGGCGCCGGTGGCACTGCGCCGGACGAGCGGGACGGAGTTCGACTTCACCGAGCCGCGGTCGCTGCGCGGGCTGCGGCTGGACACCGCGTTCACAGCGGTGAGCCCGGACTTCGAGGCGACCAGCAGGGCCGTGCTGTCCGGTCACGGGTCCACGCTGGTGATCTGGGCCGAGGCGGACTTCACCTGGTGGCAGGTCTACACCTCCGATTACTTCGAACCGGGCTCGGATCGCCTTCGCCGCAGCCTCGCGGTGGAGGCGATGACCTGCGGCCCGGACGCGTTCAACTCCGGCGCGGATCTGATCGTGCTCGATCCGGGGGTGGCCTGGTCCGGCGGCTGGGGCGTCCAGGCGCGGCTCGGCTGAGGGGCTCCGGCAGCCTGCGTGGTTGGGGCTGACCGGTGGCTGGCATAGCGTGGAGCCAACGGCGCGCGAACCGCGCCAAGGAGGATCGACGTGACCAACCGACTGGCTGACGCCACAAGCCCCTATCTGGCCCAACATGCTGACAACCCGGTCGACTGGTGGCCCTGGTGCGAGGAGGCCTTCGCCGAGGCGCGCCGGCGCAACGTCCCGGTGCTATTGAGCGTCGGTTACGCCGCCTGCCACTGGTGCCACGTGATGGCGCACGAGTCCTTCTCCGACGACGAAGTGGCGGCGGTGCTCAACGACCGGTTCGTGGCGATCAAGGTCGACCGCGAGGAACGGCCGGACATCGATGCCATCTACATGGCCGCCACCGCCGCGATGACCGGGCACGGCGGCTGGCCGATGACCTGCCTGCTGACCCCGTCCGGCGAGCCGTTCTTCTGCGGAACCTACTTTCCCAAGGAGGGCTTCCTGCGGCTGCTGGACGCGGTGACCCAGGCCTGGACCGAACGGCAGGACGAGGTGCTGGCCACCAGCGGCCGGATCGTGCAGGCGCTGCAGACGGCGCTGTCCACCGGCGCCGCGCAGGCGCTGGGGCCGTCCGAGCTGGAGCAGGCAGCGTCCCGGCTGGGCGAGCACTATGACCAGGTCAACGGCGGTTACGGCTCGGCGCCGAAGTTCCCGCCGTCGATGGTGCTGGAGTTCCTGCTGCGCCACCATGCCCGGACCGGCACCGGACATGCCCTGGAACAGGTGACGGGCACCTGCGAGGCAATGGCGCGCGGTGGCATCTATGACCAGCTGGCCGGCGGCTTCGCCCGCTACTCCGTCGACGCCGAGTGGATCGTGCCGCACTTTGAGAAGATGCTCTACGACAACGCCCAGCTGCTGCGGGTCTACCTGCACCTGTGGCGGGCCACCCGCTCCCCGCTGGCCGAGCGGGTCGCCCACGAGACCGCGCAGTTCCTGCTGCGCGACCTGCGCACCCCCGACGGCGCCTTCGCCTCCGCGCTGGACGCCGACACCGAAGGGGTCGAGGGCCTGACCTACGCCTGGACGCCCGAGCAGCTGACCGAGGTGCTCGGCGAGGCCGACGGCGCCGCCGCTGCCGGCCTGCTCGACGTCACCGCGCAGGGCACCTTCGAACTGGGCAGCTCGACACTGCAGCTGCGGACCGATCCACGAGACCGGGCGTGGTGGTCCGGAGTCCGGACCCGGTTGCTGGCCGCCCGCGACCAGCGCCCGCAACCCGCCCGCGACGACAAGGCGATCACCGCCTGGAACGGCCTGGCGATCGCCGCGCTGGCCGAGGCGGGGGTGTTGCTGGAACAGCCTGCCTACCTGCGCGCGGCCCAGGAGTGCGCGGAGTTCCTGCTGCTGCGCCACCTGGTGGGGGGCCGGTTGCACCGCTCATCGCGGGCCGGCTCGATCAGCGCCGCGATGGGGGTGGCCGAGGACTACGGCGACCTGGCCGAGGGGCTGCTGACACTACACCAGGCGACCGCCGAGCCACGCTGGCTGGAGGCGGCCGAGCAACTGCTGGAAGTGGCGCTGACCCATTTCGCCGACGGCGAGGGCGGGTTCTACGACACCGCCGACGACGCCGAGGTGCTGTTCAGCCGGCCCCGGGACGCCTCGGACAACGCCGCGCCGTCGGGCCAATCGGCACTGGCCGGCGCACTGCTCAGCTACTCCGCCCTCACCGGCTCGACCCGGCATCGGGAGGCCGCCGACGCCGCGCTGGCGGCCGCCGGCGAGCTGGCGGTACGGGAGCCGAGGTTCGCCGGCTGGAGCCTGGCGGTGGCCGAGGCGGCCTGTGCCGGGCCGTTGCAGGTGGCGATCGTGGGATCCGGGCCGGTCGCCCACGCCCTGCTGACGGCCGCCCGCAACAGCACGTCGCCCGGCCTGGTGCTGGCCTTCGGCAAGCCCGACGCGCCTGGCCTGCCGCTGCTGGCCAACCGCCCGCTGGCGGCAGGCGAGCCGGCTGCCTATGTGTGCCGAGGCTTCGTCTGCGACCGTCCGGTGAGCACGGTGGCCGAACTGCTGGCGGCGCTGGGCCCAGCTGCCGGCGGCCCGGGCTGAGCTGCTGAGGCTCGGGCTGAGCCGCCGAGGCTCGCTGAGCAGTCCACGCCAGCGCTTAATCTGAACAGATGATGAGGACCCAGCCGCCTGGCTTTCGATGGCTGGTCGGCGGCTTCGCCCTGCTCGGCGCGCTGGCCTTCGGATTTCAGTACCGATCGAGCGACGAGCCGACCGATCTGATCCTCGGCGTGCTGTGCCTGGTGGCCGCCGGCTACTGGTTGATCTTCGACCGGGAGCCTGCCGCCGGGAACTCGGCCGAGGACTCAGCGGCCGGGGTGGCCGGTGATGAGGGTGGCGACCCCTAGGTCTCACCCGCAGGTGCTGACACGCAAGGTGCTGACACGCAAAGGGTGCTGACACAAAGGTGCTCCGCAGGCGCCGGCAGTCCCGTACCGGTGCCTGCGGAGCATCCCGTGCCCCGTGCTGTACTGCATCCCCCTGCTGTACTGCGTTCCTTGCTGTGGTGCTTCCCCCTGCTGTACTGCTTTCCTTGCTGTGGTGCTTCCCCCTGCTGTACTGCTTCCCCGTGCGGTACTGCGTTCCCCGTGCGGTACTGCGTTCCCCGTGCGGTACTACGTTCCCCGTGCGGTACTACGTCCCCCTGCTGCACTGCTTGCCTTGCTGGTACTGCATCCCCCGATGGTCCCGCGGTTCCCCCCGCGTACTGCTTTCCCCGTGCGCTAAGTATGGGTATCTCACCCAGACCACACAAGACGCAATCTAGTCATTGTTTGGTTACAGAAAGTGGCCGACTTCGGACCGATCGACAGGGCTCCAGGCCCCTGAAAACAGCCTGTCGAGCCGGGCCGAGGTCCGCGTGAGGCGCCCCGCGCGTTGGTGACGCGCATCGCATTCACAGGGCTAATGTGCAAGTCGTGAATGTCCGCAGCGGCCTCTATTCGCTTTATGAGCGACGCTTGCTGAAAGCGCTGGCCGGACGGCCGGTTCCGCGGCACGTGGCGGTGATGCTCGACGGCAACCGGCGCTGGGCTCGGGCCGCCGGCCTGGGGGACAACGCCGGCCACGTGGTGGGCGCCAGTCACATCGACAACCTGCTGGCCTGGTGCGCCGAGGCGGGCGTCCGGCACGTCACCCTCTGGCTGCTGTCCACCGACAACCTGCACCGCGATCCGGCCGAGGTCGGCCCGTTGCTGCGCATCATCGTCAACGTCGCCGACGAGCTGGCAGCGGCCGACCAGCCCTGGCAGCTCAGCGTCGTGGGCGCCCTGGACATCCTGCCCGCCGGCACCGCTGAGGCTCTCAAGACGGCAGCCGAACGCTCGGCCGGCAAGACCGGCATGATGGTCAACCTGGCGGTCGGCTACGGCGGCCGCCGCGAGATCGCCGACGCGGTCCGTTCGCTGCTGCACTCCGAGGCGCAGGCCGGCACCTCCATCGAGGAGCTCGCCGAGATCATCGACGTCGAGCACATCGCCGAGCACCTCTACACCAAGGGCCAGCCGGACCCTGACCTGGTGATCAGGACCTCGGGGGAGCAGCGGCTGTCCGGATTCCTGCTCTGGCAGTCGGCGCATTCGGAGTTCTACTTCTGCGACGCGCTGTGGCCCGACTTCCGCAAGACCGACTTCCTACGTGCGCTGCGCGACTTCTCCGAACGGCAGCGGCGCTTCGGCAGTTGAGGCCGCGGATGGCGGGCGGCTACGGCGTGGCGTGAGGCCCGCGCCGAATGGCGACCGTAGCGTCAGCGGCAGGCGTTCGGCCCATCGGACCGGCGCTCGGGAGGTCCCTTGACGGTGGTGAAATGCCAGCGGGGGGCCGGCATCACCCCCGTACCATGGGGGATGACCGGAACCCTCGTCAGCGGCAGGCGCTGGTGCCACGCCTGCCCACGGTGTCGAGTACGCCACGACGCCGCAGCGCCCAGGAGCCCCATGTGACCCACGCTCGCGCCACCACCGCCACCGTTCCGAATGCGCCGGCTGTGCCAGCGGTCAAGACCTTCGTCCTGGACACCTCGGTGCTGTTGTCGGACCCCGGAGCGCTGGCCCGCTTCGGTGAGCACGAGGTCGTCCTGCCGCTGGTGGTGATCGGCGAGCTGGAAGGCAAGCGCCACCACCCGGAGCTGGGCTGGTTCGCCCGCGAAACGCTGCGCGCGCTGGACGACCTGCGGATCAAGCACGGCCGGCTGGACGCTCCGGTGCCCGTCGGTGAGGACGGCGGCACCCTGCACGTCGAACTGAACCACTCCGACCTGGCCCTGCTGCCCGCCGGGTTCCGGGTGGAGAGCAACGACTCCCGAATCCTGGCCGTCGCGCTGAACCTGGCCTCCGAGGGTCGCGACGTCGTGCTGGTCACCAAGGACATGCCGCTGCGGGTCAAGGCCGCCGCTGTGGGACTGCCCTCGGATGAGTACCGGGTGCACCCGGGCGTCGACTCGGGCTGGACCGGAATGGCCGAGCTCGAGGTCTCCACCACCGTCATCGACTCGCTCTACGCCGCCGACCGGGTGGGGGCGGTGGAGGCCGATGAGCTGTTGCGGATCGCCGAGCTGCCCTGCCACACCGGCCTGGTGTTGCACTCGGCGCGTGGCTCGGCGCTGGCCCGGGTCACCGCTGACAAGCAGCTGAAGCTGGTGCGCGGTGACCGTGAGGCGTTCGGCCTGCGGGGCCGCTCGGCCGAGCAGCGGATCGCGCTGGACCTGCTGCTCGACCCCGAGATCGGCATCGTCTCCCTGGGTGGGCGGGCCGGCACCGGAAAGTCGGCGCTGGCGCTGTGCGCCGGACTGGACGCGGTGATGGAGCGGCGGGCGCACAAGAAGGTGGTGGTGTTCCGGCCGCTGTACGCCGTCGGCGGCCAGGAGCTGGGCTACCTACCCGGCAGCGAGAACGAGAAGATGGCGCCGTGGGCGCAGGCGGTGTTCGACACCCTGGGCGCGCTGGTCAGCAAGGACGTCCTGGAGGAGGTGCTGGACCGCGGCATGATCGAGGTGCTGCCGCTGACCCACATCCGCGGCCGGTCCCTGCACGACTCGTTCGTGATCGTCGACGAGGCGCAGTCGCTGGAGCGCAACGTGCTGCTGACGGTGCTGTCGCGGATCGGGCAGGGCTCGCGGGTGGTGCTCACCCACGACGTCGCGCAGCGGGACAACCTGCGGGTCGGCCGGCACGACGGGGTCGCGGCGGTGATCGAGGCGTTGCGCGGGCACCCGCTGTTCGCCCACGTCACGCTGACCCGGTCCGAGCGCTCGCCGATCGCCGCCCTGGTCACCGAACTGCTCGAGGACGTCAGCCTCTAGTCCGGCGGTGGCTGCGGCTCGCGGGCCCGCTCGACGAGGTCGCCCAGCGCGGGCAGGCCGTCGATCGACTGGGCGTTCTTGGTCTCGGGGTAGAGCCGGTAGGGCTCCGGGCCCCGCTTCTCCTGGCGCAGGTCAAGCACCGTCCGGTCGGCGACGAAGTCCATCAGGGGCACCGCGTACCCGCAGGAGTCACTGACCCGGTCCAGCTCCACCATCACGATGGCGCGCTGGGCGGTGACGCGCTGCTTGGGAAAGGCGGCTCGCAACGACTCGAACTCCGGGTCCTGGGTGAGCACGATCCGGCCGGTGCCGTAGAGCCGGACGATGTTGGGCCGGCCGTCGAAGGCGGCGAACATCAGCGTGATCCGGCCGTTCTCACGCAGGTGGGCGATGGTCTCCGAGCCCGAGCCGTAGTAGTCGAGATAGCCCACCCGGTACTGGCCGAAGACCACGAAGGTGCCGGCCATCCCCTTGGGAGAGACATTGACGTGACCGTCGCAGGCCAGCGGCGCCGTGCCCACGAAGAAGACCGGCTGGCTCGTCAACCACTGCGCCAGCGTGCTGTCGATACCGTCGTAGACGTGCATACGGCTCCTGCCTGATCGTTACGCCCTACCCGGCAGGGCGGGTCATCGACAGCACGTCGAGCACCTCGTCGAGCTTGGCCTCGGTGATCGCCCCGGACTGGACGTGACCCCGCTCGATCACGACCTGGCGAATGGTCTTTCGCTCGGCCAGGGACTGCTTGGCGATCTTGGCGGCCTCGTCGTAGCCGACGTAGTGGTTCAGCGGCGTGACGATGGAGGGGGAGGACTCGGCGTACTCGCGGCAGCGCTCGACGTTGGCCTCGATGCCGGCCACGCACTTGTCGGCGAAGACCACGCTGACATTGGCGATCAGCCTGATCGACTCGAGCACGTTGCGGGCCATCACCGGCAGCATCACGTTCAGCTCGAAGTTGCCCGACGCGCCCGCGAAGGCAACCGCGGCGTCGTTGCCGATCACCTGGGCCACGACCTGGCAGACCGCCTCGCACAGCACTGGGTTGACCTTGCCGGGCATGATCGACGAGCCGGGCTGCAGGTCGGGCAGGAACAGCTCGGTCAGCCCGGTCCGGGGGCCCGATCCCATCCACCGGATGTCGTTGCTCACCTTGTTCAGGCTGACCGCGATGGTGCGCAGCGCCCCGGACAGCTCCACCAGCCCGTCCCGGGCGCCCTGGGCCTCGAAGTGGTCGCGAGCCTCGGTCAGCGGCAGCCCGGTCTCGGTGGCGATCAGGGCGATGACGTCGGCGGCGAAACCGGCCGGGGCGTTGATGCCGGTGCCCACCGCGGTGCCGCCCAGCGGCAGCTCGGCGACCCGCGGCAGGCACGCCTGCGCACGCTCGATGCCGTAGCGGACCTGGGCGGCGTAACCGGCGAACTCCTGCCCCAGCGTGACCGGGGTGGCGTCCATCAGATGGGTCCGGCCGGACTTCACCACGGTGGCGAACTCGGCCGCCTTGGCTTCAAGCGCGCCGGCCAGGTGCTCCAGCGCCGGGATCAGGTCGCTGACCACGCCCTTGGTCGCGGCGACGTGGATCGCGGACGGGAACTGGTCGTTGGAGGACAGCGGGTCGTTGACGTCGTCGTTGGGGTGCACCGAAACCGGACCGGCTCCGCTCAACCTCTCAGAGGCCAGCGAGGCCAGCACCTCGTTGGCGTTCATATTCGAGGAGGTGCCGGAGCCGGTCTGGAACACGTCGATGGGGAACTCGGCGTCCCAGTCGCCCCGGGCCACCTCGGCGGCGGCCGCGGCGATGGCCTCGGCCTTGGCCGGGTCGAGCAGGCCCCTGGTGGCGCGCACCCGGGCGCCAGCGCCCTTGATCAAGGCCAGCCCCGCGATCAGCTCACGCTCGATCGGCTGTCCTGAGATCGGGAAGTTCTGCACCGCCCGCTGGGTCTGGGCACGCCATCTGGCCTGCGCCGGAACCCGGACCTCGCCCATCGAATCCTTCTCGATCCGGTAGGAATCCTGGGAATCCGGCGACTCGTGCGTCGTGGCGGCGGCCGCGGGCCGCGGGCTCGATTGCGGGCTGGACTGCTCGGACATCGTCGGCGATGGCTCCCCTGCGGTGTGGCGTCACTGCGGTGACGGCTCCTTGCGCAGAGCCTAGCCAGCCCGGCCGACAGCAAGCTCGCAGCTGTGGCCGGACTAACCCTCTTCGGCGGTCACTGGCCGGCCGGGGGCTGGCCCCAGCTCTGCTGGCCGCCGGGCTTCTCCCAGCTCTGCTGGCCGCCGGGCTGCTCCCAGCCGGGCTGTTGCTGCTGCGGTGGCTGCTGCCAGCCCTGCTGCTGATCGGCCGGTTGCTGGTGACCAGGATGTCCCTGGCCCGGCTGGCCCGGCTGGCCCGGCTGGCCCGAGTTGGCGCCGGGCTGCCCGTAGCCGAGCTGCAGGGCGGTCTGCTTGGCGGCCTCGGTCACCGGCACCGCCACCACGGCGGTCGCGTAGGCGCAGATCTCGCTCCAGTTGTTGCCCAGCTCGGTGGTGTCGAAGCGCATCGCGACCAGGGCGTTGCCGCCGCGGGCCTGCGCTTCGGCGAAGAGCCGGGTCATCGCCTCGTTGCGGCTCTGCAGCACGTTGCGGGTCATGCCCTGCAACTCACCCCCCACCAGGGATTTGAAGCCGGCGCCCATCTGGGAGAACGCGTTGCGCGAGCGCACGGTCACCCCGAACACCTCGCCGCAGACTCGCTGGATCTCCCAGCCCGGAATCTCGTTCATGGTGACGCAGAGCATGATGCCTTCTCTCGGTGAGCTGGGGCGAGCAACGTCGGTGCCAGCCTAGTTACGGTCGAAGTCGACCGAGGCGTACGCGCGCAGTTTGGACAGCTGGTGCAGCGAGTCCACCACCCGGATCGTGCCTGACTTGGAGCGCATCACGATCGAGGAGGTGGCCACCGCGCCGTGGTCATAACGCACCCCGGGCACCAGCTCGCCGTCGGTGATGCCGGTGGCGCAGAAGAAGACGTCCTCGCCGGCGACCAGGTCCCTGGTCGTGAGCACCCGGGACAGGTCGTGCCCGGCGTCCTGGGCCTTCTCGCGCTCCTCCGGGCTCTGCGGCCAGAGCCGGCCCTGGATCGAGCCGCCCATGCAGCTGATCGCGGCGGCCGCGATGATGCCCTCGGGGGTGCCGCCGATGCCCAGCAGCAGGTCCACGCCGGTACCGGCCCGGGCAGCCATGATGGCGCCGGCCACGTCGCCGTCGGTGATGAACTTGATCCTCGCGCCGGCGGCCCGGACGGCCGCCACCAGCTCGGCATGCCGGGGTCGGTCCAGGATCACCACCGTGACGTCCTCGGGCTTGCCGCCCTTGGCCTTGGCGACCCGCGCGATGTTCTCCTTCACCGGCGCGGTGATGTCGATGACGTCAGCGGCTTCGGGCCCGGTGGCGATCTTCTCCATGTAGAACACCGCGGACGGGTCGAACATCGAGCCGCGCTCGGCGACCGCGATCACCGCGATGGCGTTGGGCATCCCCTTGGCCATCAGGGTGGTTCCGTCGATCGGGTCGACCGCCACGTCGCACTCCGGACCGGTGCCATCGCCTACCCGCTCACCGTTGTAGAGCATCGGGGCATGGTCCTTCTCGCCCTCGCCGATGACGACCACGCCGTCCATCGAGACGGTGCCGATCAAGGTGCGCATCGCGTCGACGGCCGCGCCGTCCCCGCCGTTCTTGTCGCCGCGGCCGACCCAGCGGGCCGCGGCCATCGCGGCGGCCTCGGTGACCCGCACCAGCTCCAGCGCGAGGTTGCGGTCCGGCGCCTGGCGGCTGACGGCCAGTTCCGGGGGTACCAGTCCGGCCGAGTCGGGCCTGACCTCCGGCGGTGCGAGCTCGGACGGTGCGGGGTCAGTCATGCTCACTGGCCTTTCTCGACGGCCGCGGCAGCGGTGGGCTCAATGAGCAGACCTTAGCCTCGCCCTCGATGCCGGCTCACCCGAGGCGGCGGGTTCGGCGCGGTCCGGCCGCTGCCTGGCGCAACGGGCTCACCCTGCCCGGCCGGGGTGATGGGCCACCCGGTTACCGCACTGATCCGCGCACCGGTGACCATGGAGGGGTGACCCGCCCGCTGAACCCGGCCGACCGGCAACGACTGCGCACGCCGGGCAACCTGTGGCGAGCGCTGATCCCGCTGCTGGCGATCGCCGCTCTGCTGGTGGTGTTCAGCTGGCCGCACAACCAGGACACCGACGGGGTACGGGTCATCGACCCCGGTCCGGCGATCGCCGCGGCCAGGCAGCAGGCCGGTTTCACGGTGCTGGTGCCGAGCGGGCTGGGCGAGCGCTGGCGGCCGACCTCGACGGAACTGGTTCCGGGCGATCCGGCTGGGTCGGCGAGCTTCCGGATCGGCTACGTCAGCCCCGCCGGCCGGTATGCCGAGCTGCTCCAGAGCGCCGACGCCCCCGATGCGGTGGCCGCGCAGTACGGTCCGCTGGTCCCCGACGGCGCCACCTCGATCGACGGGGTCAGCTGGCAGCAGTACCAGACCACCGCCGGACGGCGGCTGCTGCGGCACACCTTCGGCAAGGTGACGGTGATCGTCACGGGCAGCGCCGAGCAGCCGGAACTGGCCGAGCTGGCGACCTCGGTGGGCTGAGAAAGCCTTCCGCGTCCGAGCGCGAGAGCACTTCGACGGTGCGGTCGACAACGCCGTTTCGCACCACCCGTCGACGCGTCGATGTCGGTGGCCGGGACCCTATGACTGCGAAGGCCGGGTCATCGAGAATTAACCATTCCGGCAGCGCATATCAGCAGGTAGGGTGGCCTGAGAACCCTCGCTGTGACCGCAATCACCCCAGCTCAAATACCCCCGGATCTGTATAGAAGCAGGAGCCCACCCATGCCCCGTAAGCGTGTTGCACTGGTTCAACAGGGCGTGTGGGCGATGCCTCTTGAATCAATGCCCTTGGCGGTCGGTTATATGAAGGCAGCCATTGACGCTGACGAGGTGTTGAAAGAAGCGTGTGAGACCACCATTGTCAATTTTCGGGGAATGACCTCGATTGGCACCGCTATTGCCGCTGTATTCGGCAACGGCGTTCCAGATGTCCTCGCTATTTCGGTGTTCGGTTGGAACTTCCGTGAAGCACTCGTGCTCTCCGAGACGTTCAAGCAGCTCAATCCCGCCGGCCTGGTCGTGCTCGGCGGAACCCACGTCGCCAACCAGGCAGATCGGGTCTTCCGGCTGGGTCCCGAGGTCGATGTCATAGTCAACGGCGAGGGCGAGCTGGTGCTGCCCGAGCTGCTGCACGCCTGGCTCGCCGGAGAATTTCCTGACCCTGGGGGCCACGCTATCGCGGGGATCTCCTTCCGGCAGGACGACGGCACCGCGGTGACTACAAAGAGCCGGCCGGGGGTCCTCGACCTGTCGACGATTGTCTCACCCTTTCTCACCGGCGCTATTCCGATGACCGATGAGGCCGGGGACTTTCGTTACGACGTGGCGATCATAGAAACGAATCGCGGCTGCCCCTATCACTGCTCTTTCTGCTACTGGGGTGGCGCCATAGGGCAGAAATTTCGAAACTTCCCGCGCGAGCGGTTGATGGCCGAAATGGAGATTTTCGCGCATTACAAGGTGGGCAGCGTCATCCTGTGCGATTCGAACTTCGGAATGCAGGCCGCTGACGAGCAATTTCTCGAAGACGTCATCAAGCTGCGCGAGCGCACCGGGTACCCGCGATCGATCGAGACGTCCTGGACGAAGAACAAGTCCGACACGTTCTATCGCATCGTTCAGAAGATGAAGGCCGCGGGGCTGCACACATCCTTCACGATCGCCCTGCAGACCCTGGACGACGCGGCGCTCAAGGGCATGAACCGCCGAAACATGAAGTTGAACGACTGGAAGGCGCTCGCGCACTGGCTGGAGGCCGAGGGGCTCGACTCCTACGCCGAGATTCTCTGGGGCTCCCCGGGCGAGACGACGGAATCCTTTCTGCACGGCTATGACGAGCTGTCGCTGCACGTGCCCCGGATCGCGGCCTACCCGCTCATGGTGCTGCCCAACACCGAGTACTCGGACAAGCGGCAGGAGCTGGGGCTGGTCACCACCCGCGGGCAGTCCGACGACTTCGAGTACGTGCTCGCCTCGAACACGATGACCTTCGAAGAGAACATCGCCATGCAGGGCTTCCTGCTGTGGGCACGGGCGTGCGCGGAGAACTCGTACTTCAGGCACATCTGGCGCCCGCTGCTGAACTACGCCGGGCTCACCCAGTCCCAGGTCCTGTTCTCACTGGCCCGCTGGTTCGACAAGTGCCCCGATCCGGCGGCGACCCCGCTGAAGTCCCCGACCACCATCCTCGAACCGTCCGCTGTCAGCATCGCCATCCACGCGTTGTTCCTGGACCCGCGGCTGCGGGAGCTGCTGCTGCAGTGGTGGGCCGAGGAGATTCGCCCGCTGGTGCGGCACGAGCACCGCGAGCTGGTCGATGAGGTGTTCCGGTTCGACATGATGACCCTGCCGCTGATCGAGTCCCAGGTCGATCTCGGTGATGTCCACGATCAGAACGGGACGCCGGTCTACCGCAGGATCGAGCCCTTCGACCTCGACGTGCCCGCGCTGGTGGCGGCACTGCGAGCCGAGCCACCGGTGGAGCCGCCGCGCCCGTCGCCGACGATGTTCGAGTTCTCCTGGCTGCTGGGCCTGGAGGCGCACATCGACAGCCACGAGGTGTCCTTGCAGTACATGGGACGCATCGAGCGCTCGGACCAGCTGGAAGCGGTCGTGATCACCGCTGGTTGATTTGCGGCGGTGAGCTCGGGTCAGCCCCGCTCGTCGCCGGCGGCGATGGCCGCGTCCAGCCGGGCCCGGGCGCCGTCGAGCCAGCGCTGGCAGATGCCGGCCAGCTCCTCGCCGCGCTGCCATAGCGACAGCGACTCCTCCAGCGGCTGCCCGCCGCTCTCCAGCGCCTGCACGATGTCGCGCAGCTCCGCGCGGGCCACCTCGTAGCTGATCTCTGGTTCCGGGTTCTCGCTCATCGCAGGCAAGGTTAGCCGCCGTCGGCGACGCTGCCGGTTACCAGCACCGAGAACTCACCGTCGGCCACCCGAACCTGCAACAGCTCATCAGGCGAGGTCTGGTTGGCGGCGCGCACCAGCTCGCCGTCGGAGTTCCACAGCACGGCATAGCCCCGGTTCAGCACCGCCTGTGGCGACAGGCTCACCACCCGGGCCAGCAGCTGCGCGGTGTCGGCCTCGGCCAACTGCAGCAGGCCGGCGAGGGTGTTGCGGTTGCGGTGCACGGCACGCTCGCACTCCTCGGAGCCGGCCGAGATCAGCCTGCCCAGACCCTGCCGCAACCGCTGCGGCAAGCCGGCCATCAGCTGGGCCTCGGTGTCGAGCCGGCGGTGCACGCTGGCCCGCAACCGGGCCCGGGCGTCGGCGATCTGGCTCAGCTCGGCCAGCAGGTCGGGCACGATCCGCTTGGCGGCGTCGGTCGGCGTGGACACCGCCAGATCGGCGACCAGGTCCAGCAACGGCTGGTCGGTCTCGTGCCCGATGGCGCTGACCACCGGCGTGCGCAGCTGCGACACCGCCCGCAGCAGGCCTTCGTTGGAGAACGGCAGCAGGTCCTCGACGCTGCCGCCGCCCCGGGCGATCACGATCACGTCCACGTCGGGGCGGGCGTCCAGGCGGCGCAGCGCCGCGATGATCTCGGTGACCGCGGTGCTGCCCTGGGTGGCGGTGTTCTCGATGGCGAACACCGCGCCCGGCAGCCGCCGCAGCGTGTTCTCGACGACGTCGCGTTCGGCCGCGCTGGCCCGTCCGGTGATCAGCCCGATCGTCCGGGGCAGGAACGGCAGCCGCAGCTTGCGGTTCGCCTCGAACAGCCCTTCGGCGGCCAGCAGTTGCTTCAGCCGCTCGATACGGGCCAGCAGCTCACCGAGGCCGACCTGCCGGATCTCGGTCGCCCGCAGGCTCAGGGTGCCTCGCTCGGCGTAGAAGTCCGGCCGGGCCCGCAGCACCACCCGGCTGCCTTCGGCCAGCGGCTCGACCAGCACCGAGCGGTGACAGGTCACCTGGATGGAGATGTTGGCATCGACGTCGCGCAGCGTCAGGAAGTAGGTCGACACCCCGGGCCGGCGGACGAACTGGGCGACCTGGCCCTCGACCCACACCTCGCCGAGGCGGCCGATCCAGTCCGAGATGGCCTGGCTGATCCGCCGTAACGGCAGCGGCGCTTCCGGGCTGGACTCCAGCTTGCTCACTCGTCGTCGGCAGCGGCTTCGTGCGCCTGCAGGATCTCAGCTGCCATCGTCGCCGGATTGGGTGTCGGGGATGGCTTGGCCTTGCGGGCCGCCACCTCCAGCGGCTCGTGGTCAGGCTCCTTGCGCGCCGCGCGCTTGGCTGCCTTGGCCGGACCTGCCTTGGCCGCGTTCGCCTTGGCCGGACCTGCATTGGCCGGGCTGGTCTTGGCCGGGCTGGTCTTGCCGGGGGCCTTCTTGGCGGCCTTGGTGGGGCCCGCTTTGCCGGCGCCGGTCCTGGCTGCCTTGGCCGGCGCCGGATCGGGCGCTGAGACCGCGTCGGCCAGATCGGGGGCCGGCGGGGTGGGCCCGGCGGCACTCGGCGGCGTCGCCGTGACGTCGAAGCCGTCACCGGCGTTCAGGTCACCGACGCTCAGGCCGGCATCGCTCAGGCCGGCATCGCCGATCGGGTCGGGCTGCGCTTCGGTGCCTCCTACCCCGACGGCGTCCCAACGGCCCTTGCCCCCGTCGTCGTCCAGACCTTCCGCGAAGCCGGTGTCGTAGTCGATCAGGTCGAAGGCGGCCTTTGCCGACTGCGGGTCAGCGGCGATGCTGCCGGTGCCGGCTGCCGGTGGGTCCTCGTCGAAGGTGGCCCAACTGGGCGGTTCGGCAGAGCTGCCCCGGAGCTGGCTGAGAACCTCGTCACCGCGAGCGGCCAGCGTGGCCAGGTGCTGCTGCACCTTCATCGATGCCTGCATGGCGGTCGAGACCGCCATCAACGGAACCGTGGTGACAGCCTGCGGCAAAGTCTCGGGGAGTTTGCGGGCCTCGTCCACGGCGGTGGCGGCGAGGCCGAGGGCGGCTCTGATCGGAGTCGGGATATTCGGCATACCCCCAGCCTGCCACCAACGCGCGGCGGTACGCGAGTGCACCACCTACCGGCGATCTCGGACCCGGCTGCGGCGAACCGCGCATGGCGGCGCGGGCCGGTCCGTAGGATTGACCTCATGTCTGAGGCTATGACCGAGTCCGTGCCCGCCAAGCGGGTCCTGCTGGCCAAACCGCGCGGGTACTGCGCGGGGGTCGACCGGGCCGTCCAGACGGTGGAGCAGGCCCTGGGCCACTACGGCGCGCCGGTCTACGTCCGCAAGCAGATCGTGCACAACCTGCACGTGGTGCGCTCGCTGGAGGCACGCGGGGCGGTCTTCGTCGAGGAGACCGACGAGGTTCCCGAGGGCTCGATCGTGGTGTTCTCCGCGCACGGGGTGGCTCCGGAGGTGCATGCCGAGGCGGCCAGCCGGAACCTGCGCGCCATCGACGCCACCTGCCCGCTGGTCACCAAGGTCCATCACGAGGCCCGCCGGTTCGCCGCCGATGACTACGACATCGTGCTGATCGGGCACGAGGGACATGAAGAGGTGGTCGGCACCACTGGCGAGGCGCCCGAGCACATCACCCTGGTCGACGGCGCGGCAGACGTGGCCAACGTCGAGGTGCGCGATCCGGAGCGGGTGGTCTGGCTCTCCCAGACCACGCTGTCGGTCGACGAGACGATGGAGACGGTAGCGGCCCTACAGCAGAAGTTCCCGCTGCTGCAGTCACCGCCCAGCGATGACATCTGCTACGCCACCCAGAACCGGCAGGCCGCGGTGAAGGTGATCGCGCCACGGGTGGAGCTGTTCCTGGTGGTCGGCTCGGCCAACTCGTCCAACTCGGTGCGGATGGTGGAGGTCGCCCTGGCCGCGGGCGCCCGGCAGGCTTACCTGGTCGACAGCGCGGACGATATCCAGCCCGAGTGGCTGACCGATGTGAGCACCGTGGGCTTGTCATCGGGGGCGTCGGTGCCTGAGGTGCTGGTGCGCGAGGTGGCCGAGTGGCTGGCAGCCCGGGGCTGGAGCGACCTGGAAGAGGTAGCCCACACCGAGGAACGGCTGGTGTTCGCGCTGCCCCAGGAGTTGCGCCGGGACCTGAAGCTGGCGGCCAAGAAGTAGCCCGCCCGGTAGCCGCTTGGCTGGGCAGCCGGGCTGGCTGGCTTAGCGCCGGGCCAGCAACCGGATGCCGGCCACCACCAGCACCACCGCGGTGGCTCCGGCGATGGCGGGGAATCCGTAGACGATCCAGTTGGTGGCGGCGTCGATCAGCTTGCCCCGGTTCTGCAGGCCGCCGGTGCGCACGTAGAGCAGCCCGGCCGAGGCGACGAAGTACACCAGCGGCGGCGCGATCACGACGTTGAACATCTGGCTGCGCCGCACCACCAGGATCGCGATCAGCGAGGCGAAGACCAGGCTGTAGTTGAACCCGCCCCTGATGGCGGTGCCGCTGACCGAGTCGATCAGACCCCCGACGCCGGCGATGCCGATGAGCAGCAACACCGCGAGCCAGCCCGGCAGGCCGGATTCGCGCCGGTCGCGCTGGGGGAGCCGGCTCTGCTCGCCTGACCCGCCAGCCAGTGCCGAGGCCCGGGAAGGCTCGAGAGACGGACGCTGGCCGACGACGCGGTGAGACGTCTCTGGCTGGTCCGGCACGTAGGTGGCTCCGTTCGCTGGCGGCACGAAGGTTACGGTACCCGGCTCATCAACTCCTCTGCGGTGAGCGTGCGGGTGACCGCCAGGATCTGCTCGGTCTCGGCAAGCTCGCCGTCGGAGGCCGGGTCGATGACCGATAGCTCGGCCAGCCGGCGGGCGCTGACCAGCACCCGGCCCTCAAGGGCGCCGACGGTGTTGTTGAAGCTGCCCACCGCGGCGTTGAGCGACCGGCCCAGCTTGTCCAGGTGTGAGCCCATGCCCGCCAGTCGCTGGTACAGCTCGCGGCCGAGCTGGCTGACCTCGGCGGTGTTGCGGGCCAGCGACTGCTGCCGCCAGGTGTGGCCGACGGTGCGCAGCAGGGCCACCAGAGTGGTCGGTGTCGCCAGGATGACGTTGCGGGCGAAGGCGTGTTCCAGCAGCGCCGGATCCTCTCGCAGCGCGGCGTCCAGGAACGCGTCCGCCGGCACGAAGCACACCACGAACTCCGGCGAGGGGCTGAACCGGCTCCAGTACGCCTTGGCGCCCAGGTCGTCGACGTGCCGGCGCAACTGCCGGGCATGGGCCTTCAGCCGAGCCGCCCGGGTGAACTCGTCACGGGCCTCCATGGCTTCGAGGTAGCCGGCGAAGGCGACCTTGGAGTCGACCACGATGTGCTTGCCGTCGATGAGGTTGATCACCAGGTCAGGTCGCAGGGCGCCGTCGTTGTCGGCGGTGCCGGGGGAGGTCGGCTGAACCACGTAATCGACGTGCTCGACCAGGCCGGCTATCTCGACCGCCCGCTCCAGCTGCAGCTCGCCCCACCGGCCGCGCACCTGCGGCGCCCGCAGCGCGGTCACCAGCTGGGCGGTCTCGGTGCGCAGGCCGTCGGCGGACAGCCGCATCGCGGACAGGTGCTCGTCGAGCGCGGAGGTGGCGCTGAGCCGGTCACGCTCGGCGCTGTGCAACTGCGCCTGCACCTGGTGCAGGGCGTCCCGGATCGGGCTGACCAGCGCCTCGATCGAATGCTGGCGTTCGGCCAGGTCACCGGCTGCCGCGCTACGAGCGGCGTCCAGCCGGGCTTCGGACAACTCGGACAGGGCTCGGCGGGCCCGGCCGTACCAGAAGCCGGCGGCCGCGCCGAGCACAGACCCGAGCAGCAGGCCGAGCAGCAGGAATGCGAGTGCGGTCATGGACCCATGCTGATCCCTGCCTCTGACACTTTTGCCGAAGGCGCGCGGAAAGGGTGGGCAAGCGGCACGCCGTAGACTGCACGCCCGTGGCCCTCACTATCGGCATCGTCGGACTTCCCAACGTCGGCAAGTCCACCCTGTTCAATGCGCTGACCCGCAACAACGTGCTGGCCGCGAACTACCCGTTCGCCACCATCGAGCCCAACGTCGGGGTGGTGGGGGTGCCCGACGAGCGGCTCGAGGTGCTGGCCAAGATCTTCGGCTCGGCCAGGATCCTGCCCGCGACGGTGAGCTTCGTCGACATCGCCGGCATCGTCCGCGGCGCGTCCGAAGGCGCGGGGCTGGGCAACAAGTTCCTGGCCAACATCCGCGAGGCCGACGCGATCTGCCAGGTGATCCGGGCCTTCACCGATCCCGACGTCGTGCACGTCGACGGCAAGGTCTCACCTGCCGATGACATCGAGACGATCAACACCGAGCTGATCCTGGCCGACCTGCAGACCCTGGAGAAGGCGCTGCCGCGGCTGGAGAAGGAGGCCCGGACGGCCAAGGACAAGCTGCCGGTGGTGGCCGCGGTTAAGCAGGCGCAGGAGGTGCTCGACTCGGGTCGCACTGTGTTCGCCGCCGGCCTCGACCTCAAGCCGCTGCGCGAGCTGCATCTGATGACCGCCAAGCCGTTCCTGTACGTGTTCAACGTCGACCCTGGCGAGCTGGCCAACGATGACTTCCTGGACTCGCTTCGCGAGCTGGTGGCGCCGGCGGACGCGGTGTTCCTCGACGCCAAGACCGAGGCCGAGCTGACCGAGTTGGAGCCCGACGAGGCGCTGGAGTTGCTGCAGTCGATGGGCGTGGACGAGTCCGGCCTGGACAAGCTGGCCCGGCTGGGCTTTGAGACCCTCGGCCTGCAGACCTACCTCACCGCCGGCCCGAAGGAGTCCCGGGCCTGGACGATCCCCAAGGGCGCCACCGCGCCCCAGGCCGCCGGAGTCATTCACACCGACTTCGAAAGGGGATTCATCAAGGCCGAGGTGGTCTCCTTCGATGAGTTGGTCGCCGCCGGCTCGATGGCCGAGGCCAAGGCGCGGGGCAAGGTGCGTATCGAGGGCAAGGACTACGTGATGGCCGATGGCGACGTGGTGGAGTTCCGCTTCAACGTCTAGCGTCATTCGACCAAGAAGTGCAAGGCGGCGCCGTCGGGCCACGCAGTGACGGCGGGCGACCACGTATGACCGAGGTGTCGACGACGAGTCAGGCGGTGACGTGCGTCGGAGACTCCGCCTTCTCCGGGCGCCAGGAACGAGTGATCGCGTAGCCAAAGCCGCCAGCCAGGACGTACATGACCATGCTGTAGATGGCGCTGGGGATCGCGATCACGGTGCTGTCCAGGACGCTGATTGCGATGGTGAGAGCCACGGGAATGTTGTGGACACCGACCTCCATGGAGCTTGCGATGGCTTGGGCGCGGGTGAGCCGGAAGAGTCGTGCGCCGGCGTAGCCCAAGGTGAGGCTGCACAGGCAGAAGATGGTGACGACGATGCCGACATCGCCCAGGTAGTCGAGGATGGTGTCCCGCTCTGCGAGGAGCGCGCCGACGGCGACGATGACGAGCACGGCGATGGAGAACACCCGCACGGGTCGGTTGGCGCGTGCGGCGAAGGCAGTCGACCAACGCCGGACCAGCATCCCGAGTGCTACGGGGACCAAGACGATGGCCATGACCTGGACAACTTTGCCGAACTGGAGGCCGAGCGTGCCTTCGGCGCCGAAGTGGTCGAGCGCGAAATTGGTGATCAGCGGGATGGTGACAGCGGCCAGGACGGAGTTGATGGCGGTCAAGGTGATATTGAGCGCGACGTCACCTCGAAATAGGTGGCTGAACAGGTTGGCGGTGGTGCCGCCAGGCGAGGCGGCCAGAAGCATCATGCCTACGGCGAGCAGCGGCTCGAGGTCGAACGCGGTGACGAGGGCGAAGGCGATCGCCGGGAGGACGAGCATCTGGAGGGCGAGTGCCACCACAACCGCGCGGGGGCTTTGTGCCACCCGCGCGAAATCACCGAGCGTCAGGGACAACCCCAGCCCGAACATGATGATGGCCAGGGCCACCGGCAGCCCGATGGTGATGAGCGGGGAGCTATTCACGATGTTCCTAATCAGTCGAGCCTTCGACGCCTCGGTTTGAGACGACGGTCACAGTGGAGCACGAGATGTGCCGCCTTACAGCGGCCATATTGCCGTACAGCTAACTGTGACGCGCTCGCTACTGTGACATCACACCACGCGATCCCACGCACCGCTTGCCCCGTTGGAACCCAACGCGCCGGTCCCCCGCTCCGCTAGCGGTGCCGCCGCGCGGGGGTTACCGCAAGCGCGCCGGAACCCGCCGTTCGGGCTGGTGAGTACCAGCCCACCGTCAATGACATTGATCGTCAATCCGATAGCGCGAGTGCGCGATCCTGGCACCTTCGGCCGGCTAGCGGGGATCGACCTCGCGGATCCGGGAGGCGCCGACGACCCATCCGGCGTACAGCCAGCCGTCGCTGAGCACCGCCCATACCTGCTCGGTGGTCGCCTCGATCGGCCTGGACGTCGAGATCATCGTTCCACCGCAGAGGTGTCGGGGACCGCCACCGCGTCCGCCCGCCGCGGGCTCGGGTATCACGATCGGTGTAGCGGCCCGAACGGCTACCGGTTGAGCCGGACGGGCCTGAACCGCACCATCGCTGCAGCGGCGCGTGGTCTTGGGCCACTGTGCCCGCGCCTGCCGGCAACGCCTTCTCGATGGTCTGCAGGTCGGCCAGACTACGTGATGGCCGACGGCGACGTGGTGGAGTTCCGCTTCAACGTCTGATGTGGACGGCAATAAGCCGTAAAACGGCGCCGGCGGTTACGCCATCTTTCGGTGCTACGAAACTGACCAGCGGCCCACACACCAAATAATCCAGCGATGGGTTCTATTGCGTACGACAAGTACGGTCATCGTCGTACGCGTTATCTAATGGTTCCAGGACGTGGCCCAATTGCTGATCGAGCCCTGAACCCTCATGCTGCCGATCATCCCTACGCAGCGACTATGAGCGCGTTGATAGTTGAACGGCTCGCCGCGTCGATTTCGGTTCAGCGGGACATCTGCCATAATTGATCGATGCTTATGTTTGTGTTTGGGGCAGGAGCCTCATACGACAGTGATCCAGCGCGACTACCTGGACTTACCATATCTGCTTTTGAGGAGAGGAACCGGCCTCCGCTGGCGACCTCACTTTTTGAGCCGCGAAGCCAACCTTTCAAAGATGCTGCTGCTACTTTTCCTCGCGCTGCACCACTTCTAATGCGCCTACGCGAGGCGGCGAATCGAGGGGAAGACATCGAAGCTGTCTTGGAGCAACTGCAGGCAGAGGAGAAGGCCTACCCCTTGGCTTCTAGCCATCTGCTGGGCCTCCGAGCCTATCTGATGCAGTTGCTAACCAACATCGCAGCGGAGTGGTCGGAAGAATGTCAAGGCTTGACCAACTACGTTCTAGCCTTGGACGAAGCCGCGAAGTGGCGGGCCAGCATTTCAGGATCAAAACCCATTCCGCTGATGGCGGTGACCTTCAACTACGATACATTGTTAGAGGCTGCTTGTTCGAGTGTATTGGGTGTCAACTTCTTAGATTTACCCGACTATGTATCCGGCGACCTGGTACGTGTATACAAGCCTCATGGATCTGTACAGTGGCGACAGAAGGCGCGCTGGAACCTCGCTTCGACAGATTGGAAGCTAGGGCTAGAAGCACTAACCTTCGCGATTGACCAAGCGGCCTCCCTGGAATGGCACTCAGAATATCGACTGATGTACCATAATGAATACCAAGATGATGACGGCCGCTTCGTTTGGCTTCCCGCTTTAGCTATTCCTGCCCAGCGAAAGCAAGCTTTTGCGATGCCCGACTCACACCTAACTGCAATGCGCGGCGATCTATCTGAAGTAACCACAGTTGTGGCGATTGGCTGGAGGGGAAGAGAAGGACATTTCTTGAAGCTCCTACAAGAATGCCTTCCCAGTGCTCCAGGACGCCTCGTCGCGGTCGCGGAAAGACCTGAAGCAGCCCAGGAAACAGTCGAAGCGTTGTGGCCCACGGGCAGATTCAACAGGTACGCGATTGCGAGCAAGGGGTTCAGCGACTTTGTGTCAAGTCCCGAAAAGGCTGATAACACCGCTTCACGGGATCGGGGACTCACTCGGCCGCTGCGTCTGGGGGAAGTGTTAACTGGTGCGGTGGATTGGATTACGAGGCTTCCTGGTCCGGGTCTCAATGAAGATCCGGTGGAGAAGCCGTTCGGCGGTAGGCGTTACGTAGCAGAACCGTAGTTCGTGCTCACCGGTGGCCGCGTCAGCCAGCGTGCCGGGGCTACGGTCCGCCACGCTGCGCAAGTCCGGGCAGTCTTGGTGAACGAGCGAGTAGCGGCTGGACCGGTGACGTTCTCAGCAACAGGCTGGCTCAGCGCTCGCTGAGGCGTTGTCGTTGCCGCAGCAGGCCGGCCCGGCGTCGTCGGCCGCATTGAACGTCGCGGAGTCCGCCAGGACCGTGTAGACCTCCCACCGTTCGCCATTGGGCGCGCCCTGAACCCAGAACTTGTCCTGCTTGGCATAGCAGCAGGTGGTGCCCCGCTCATCCACCGACGCCAGCCCGGCCTCGGCAAGGCGGGTTTGCTCGGAGTCCACGGTGTCGACATCGGCGACCTCGACGCCCAGGTGATTGAGCGACCCACCCTGTCCGGGGTTCTCAAGCAGGACGAGCTTGAGCGGCGGCTCGGCTACCGCGAAGTTCGCGTAACCGGGCCGGACCTTCGCCGGCTCGGTTCGGAACAGCTTGCGGTAGAAGGCGATGGCCTCATCGAGGTTGTCGACGTTCAGCGCCAGTTGCACTCGGGACATGTGATCCTCCAGATGATTATGACTTCGACGGTTGTCTATGTCTGATGACTAGGTTGCCACTTACATCGATGTCTGTCAATATAGACATGTGTCGAAGTCATTGCTGTCGCTGACGCCCGTCGAAACCGTTGCCTGCTGCCCGCCGCTGTCGCGCAAGCCGCTGACCCAGACCCAGGCCGACCAGATAGCGCCCCTGCTCAAGGCGTTGGCCGATCCGGTTCGGTTGCGGCTGATGTCGCTGGTGGCATCCCACGATGGTGGTGAGGCCTGCGTCTGTGACCTCAATGACGCCTTCGACCTGTCCCAGCCGACCATCAGCCATCACCTCAAGGTGCTGCACGAGGCCGGCCTGCTCGAGCGGGACAAGCGAGGCGTGTGGGTGTACTACCGGGCAAGCTCGGCGGCCCTGACCGGCCTCGCGACGCTCATCGGCAGCACCGCGTCCTGAGCCGTGATCGCCGGCCTGCACGTCGGCGGTCGGAGCACGCGCGCGGTCAGGCACCCTGGATAGATGCAGACGTTCCTGCCCTACCCGAGCTTTCTGGCCTCGGCTCAGGTGTTGGACCGGCAGCGGCTGGGCAAGCAGCGGGTCGAGACCCTGCAGATCCTGCGGGCGCTGGAGCTGCCCGACTACGGCTGGCAGAACCATCCGGTGGTGCGAATGTGGCGCGGGCGCACCCCGGCCCTGGTGCGTTACGGGCTGGACTGCGTGCGGGTATGGACCAGCCGTGGCCACAGTGACTCGACCGCCGACCAGATAGCGGAGTTCGCGCCAGGGGTTCGTGAGCGCACCCAGGCCGACCTGCGGCGCGACGCGCTGCTGCCGAGCTGGTTGGGCGACGAGCGCTTGCACCGCTCGCATCGGAGCCAGTTGATCGCCAAGGATCCGGAGTACTACCGGCCGCTGTTTCCGAAGAGCCCCGAAGGCCTGGATTACTTCTGGCCCGAGCCGGATCTCATCGACGCCGAGTCGGAGCCGGAGTCCCAAGGCCTGCTCTGGGTGCTGCGTCCGGAGTCCGAGCACGCTCTGGGCCGGGCGGTGCTCACCGGCGTGATCGGATTCGGCGCGTCAGCCGGCGTGCCGGCCGACGCCTCGGCCGGAGACCTGGCCGCACTGCGTGACCTGCAGGTCAATCCGTCGAGGCGCCCGTCGCGGGCATTGCGGGCGCTTGCCGAATTCGTAGAAGCGGTTCAACCCGGTGATGACATTGGCGTGCTGGTATCGGGCGGCCAGTCGCTGCTGATCGGTCAGGTGACCGGGCCTTATACTTTCGCGCCGCGTGACACCGCCGGGTTGACGCATCGGCGTGCGGTTAGCTGGGATCGGATAATCGCGCGCTCGCTGATGCCGCGGCCGTCGGCTTTGCAGGATGTCCGGCCGCTTTTCTCAGTGGCCTGGAACCCCCGAGTGACACGGTGACCGCAGGGTGTTCGTTCTCGGCATGCGTCCTGTGTGCAAATCATCGTGGCGAATCGTGAATGCGCCGACGGTATGCGGCAGGGCGAGGGGTAGCGCTCCTACCGCGGCTTGCCCGGCGTCGTTTCCCATGGCTGGCACAGGTAATCCGCTCTCAGGCCTGCCTGCCGGGCATTCGGTTCGACGTAAGAAGCATGGACGTTCTATCATTCATTTATTCACTGTTTTTGGGGTTAATCGCCCCTAAAAGGACTGTGACTTCACAGATATTCTCTCTTCAGGTTTGACTGCGGACTTGATCATGATGGACGATGCGTCCATGGCAAAGACGGTAGTTACCACAGACGACCTTGATGGCTCCCCGAACGCTGAGACCGTGACCTTCAGCTTTGACGGCCGCAGCTTCGAGATTGATTTGAGCAAGAAGAGTCGAGCGGCTCTGGAAAAGGCATTGAAGCCGTATATCGACGCAGCTAGGTCGACCGGCAGCCGCAGCGCCCGCAGCGCCCCGAGCAGCCGTGGCCGTGGCCGCCGCTCGGGTTCGGTCGATCTGGCCGCGGTGCGCGCCTGGGCAGCCGAGAACGGCATCGCGGTCTCTGACCGCGGCCGGATCAGCGCCAGCGTCTTGGAGCAGTACCAAGCCGCTCAGTAGCACTGGGCAGCCGTTCCCGCGGCGACAGGATTCCCACCCGAACTTTTTGTCGCCGGGGTGTCGATTCGGTCTTGGCGCGTTCGTTGTCTGGGTAGAGGATCGGTTGAGGTGCCGGTCCCTGTTCAGAGGAGAAATGTGATGAAGCAGTACATGCTGTCGGTGCACATGGTCGAGGGCGCGGAGATGCCGTCGGAAGAGACCATCAAGCAGATGTACGCCGACGTCGACGCGTTCAACGCCAAGATGCAGGCCGAGGGCGTGTGGGTCTTCGGCGGTGGGCTGTACCCGGCCGACACCGCCACCGTGGTGCGGCACCAGGACGGCGAGGTGCTGATGACCGACGGCCCGTTCGCCGAGACCAAAGAGCAGCTCGGTGGCTTCTGGGTCATCAAGGCCCCCGACCTCGACGCGGCGCTGGAATGGGCGGCCGGCGCGAGCAAGGCCTGCCAGGGACCGGTCGAGGTCCGGCCGTTCGAGGACGAGCCCGAGGACTAGAGCCCGTCGGCCCAGGGTTCGTCGGGGCTGAGCTCAGTCGTCGTGAGCGGCGCGCCAGTCCTGAACGGCCCGCTCCTGAGCGCTCCGGTCCTGAGGGGCCCGTTCCTGGGCGGCTCGCCAGTCCTGAGCCGCCGCGTCCGGATCGGCTCGCTCCTGCCGGGCCCGCAGGGTCTCCACGTCGCGGGCGGCCTGCTGCCCGGCCCAGACCAGCGCCCCGACCAGCGCGCCGCCGAGCAGGCCCCACATGGCGCCCATCCGGCAGTTCTCGGCTATCGGCTCGCCGACGCGCATCAGCGCCACCAGCGCGCCCGAGATCACGCCCCAGACGCCGGAGCCGACCGCCCAGCTGCCTACTTCGCGGGCGGCGGTCCGCGTCCGGACCACGGTGGCCGGCAGGAATCCGTTCACCAGCCCGACCCGGGGCCCGACATCGAAGGGCGGGGCCTTCCAGAACCAGGCGCCCACGACGATGAAGGCGACGAACACCACCAGCGGCCGCGGCGGCAGCTGCCCGATGAGGGTCACCAGCGCGACGAAGATTCCGAGGATCAGCCGGATCGCCGAGATAGCGGGCGTGCGCGGTTGCTCGTCCTTCACCTCTTCGTGTGCTGCCTCATCCACGATCGGGGCCCCCTTGCCGAGCATGTTACGGGGCCACCGACCGGTCGCCGCGGTCATTCCGCGGGGCAGGGTCGAGGCCGATGTCCTCGTTCCAGAGCTCCGGACGGGCGGCGATGAACTCGGTCATCAGCCCGACGCAGTCCGGATCGTCGAGCACCAGCACCTCGACCCCGTTCTCGGCGAGCCAGTCGTGGCCGCCGTAGAACGTCCGGGCCTCGCCGATCACCAGCCGCGACATGCCGAACTGGCGGATCAACCCGCTGCAGTACCAGCACGGCGACAGGGTGGTGACCATGGTGGTTCCGCGATAGGACGGCTGCCGGCCGGCGTTGCGAAAGGCCGCCGTCTCGCCGTGCGTCGACGGGTCGTCGTCCTGCACCCGGCGATTGCGCCCCCGTCCGAGTAGCCGGCCGTCCGCGCCGAACAGGGCGCCGCCGATCGGGATGCCGCCCTCGGCCAGGCCGAGCCTGGCCTCTTCCAGCGCGACCGCCAGCCAGGCGTGGGGGTCAAAGCTCGTCATCTTCCCGACCGTAGTACCCGGCAGGGGGATAGCGGCCGGTTGCCGTCGGCGTTTCACCGCACGGTGTGAGTTGCCACTGAGGGGTGCCGCTGAGGAGTTGCCGCGCAGGGCATTGCCCCGGTAGTCGGCGTCGCGGTTGCGATTAGGCTGAGGTGGCTGGCGGAGCTGACGCTCCGCTTTGTTTTATTGGGAGTGCCGTTGACGTCACCTGCCGGGCGCCGCGCGGACTACCGGCTCACCTTCGTGGTGCTGGCAGTCGGTGTCAGCACCTTTTCGCTGCTGCAGTCGCTGGTCTCGCCAGTGCTGATGCTGCTGGAACACACCCTGCACACCGACCAGAGCACGGTGACCTGGGTGCTGACGGCCTACCTGCTCTCGGCGTCGGTGTGCACCCCGATCATCGGCCGGATCGGCGACATGATCGGCAAGAAGAAAGTGCTGGTCGCGGTGCTGGCCACGCTGGCGGTGGGCTCGGCCCTGGCAGCGCTGGCCACCTCGATCTCGGTCATGATCATTGCCCGGGTCATCCAGGGCGCCGGCGGCGGCCTGATACCGCTCGCGTTCGGCATCGTCCGCGACGAGTTCCCCCGCGACAAGGTCCCCGGCGCGGTGGGCGCGATAGCGGCGCTACTGGCCGTCGGCGGCGGGCTGGGCCTGGTGCTGGCCGGGCCCATCGTCAATCTCCTCGACTACCACTGGCTGTTCTGGATCCCCTGCGGGGCGATGGTCGTCGCGGCGGTCATGACCTTCTTCGTGGTGCCGGAATCCCTGGTGCGCACTCCGGGCCGGATCAACTGGCTGGCCGCCGTCCTGCTCTCAGGCTGGCTGGTCGCGTTGCTGCTGGGCGTCAGCCAGGCGCCGGCCTGGGGCTGGTCATCGGTGTCGGTGCTCGGCCTGCTGGTCGCCTCGGTGCTGCTGGCGGTGTGCTGGGTAGTGGTCGAGCTGCGGTCCCAGCAACCGCTGATCGACATGCGGATGATGCGGATTCCGGCCGTTTGGGCCACCAACCTGGTCGCGTTGCTGTTCGGCGTCGGGATGTACTCGATCTTCGTGTTCCTGCCCGAGTTCGTGCAGACGCCGACTTCGACCGGTTACGGATTCGGCTCCAGCATCACCGAATCCGGTCTCATCGTGCTGCCGATGTCGGTGTCGATGTTCGGCTTCGGGGTGCTGTCCGGCCGGTTGGCGAACCGGTTCAGCGCCAAGGCGGTACTGGTGCTCGGCTCGGCGCTGAGCGTGGCGCCGCTGCTGATCATGGCCTTCGCGCATGGGCAGATCTGGGAGATCGCCGTCGCCACCCTGCTGCTCGGAGCCGGCTTCGGCCTGGCCTTCTCGGCGATGTCGAACATCATCGTCGACTCGGTGCCCAGCAGCCAGACCGGCGTGGCCAGCGGGATGAACGCCAACATCCGCACCATCGGCGGTTCGATCGGCGCCGCCGCGATGGCCAGCGTCGTCACCTCCGGCGCCTCGCCGGGCGGCCTGCCGAAGGAGTCCGGTTACACCGCCGGGTTCGCCATGCTCGCCGGCGCGCTGCTGCTCGCGGCGCTGGCCGGGTTGCTCATCCCGCCCCTGCGCGGCTTGCGTGACCAGCACCAGCAGGAACAGGCCGCGATGTCACATCCAGAACTGGCGATCGTGGCCGGCGGCACGCTGGTCGGCGACGAGCCGGAATGACCCCGCTCCGGTCGTCGACCGGGGCGTTGACAGAGTCCGAAGTTTGGATTCACGCTGTCCGGATCCGTCGCTTATGTGACCCAACGCACAGTGTGGAGAGATGCGTAAATTCTGGACTGGAGCTCTTGCCCCGGTATTCGCCCTGGCCGTCTTCATGCTCGGCACCCCCGCCGCCAATGCGTTCGGCACGGAGGTGCTCGGCTGCACGTACGGGTCGGCGTCCTGGACTGCCAACTCGTGCAGCGGTGCGTTTGACCTGGCCACGTTCTCTCCGAGCAACTTGTCCGGCGCTTACTCCTACAGTTGGCGCCACTGAAGCCGGGGTCAGGCCCTGTATCAACGGCTGCTGAGAGCGACCCGCCGCTGGCTGGGCGCCTGGTCCGGCCCAGCCGGCGGGGTGCGCCTGACGCATCGGTGATACCGAGTTGCGCTTCGGGCGTAGTGCGGGCACGCGGTCTGGCGTTCTGTCGGCGGTCGTCGTTAAGGTCGGGTTCATGACCGCCGCCCCCGGGTACTTGAGATTTCCGCACATCCGCGGTGACCAGCTCGCCTTTGTCGCCGAGAACGACGTCTGGCTGGCAGCCGCCGAGGGTGGCCAGGCCCGGCGGCTGACGGCCGAGACGGCGCCGGTGGCGCAGCCGAGGCTGTCGGCCGACGGCACGATGCTGGCCTGGCTGTCGCGCCGGCACGGCGCGCCCGAGGTGTTCCTGATGCCGGTCGCCGGCGGCGTCTCCCGGCAGCTGACCTTCTTCGGCCACGCCAGCACCACCCTGCTCGGCTTCGGCCCGGACGGCCGGGTGCTGGTCACGTCCTCGGGCTCGCAGCCGTTTCGCAGCTTCACCTGGTCCTACGCCATCGACGTCACCGATGGCGCCGACCCGACACCGCGGCGGCTGCCGTACGGGCCGGTGGGTTCGGTGGCGATCGGTGATCCGGCCGTGGTGGTGGGCTCCAGCGGCATCCGCGAACCCGCGCATTGGAAGCGTTACCGAGGCGGCATGGCCAGCCGGTTCTGGCTCGACGCACGCGGCGACGGCCAGTTCACCGAGCTGCTCGCCGAACTGGCCGGCTCCAAGGCCGCGCCCACCTGGACCGGGGACCGGCTGGCCTTTCTGGCCGACTTCGAGGGCCACGGCAACGTGTACTCGGTGGCTGCTGACGGTTCGGACTTGCGCCGGCACACCGACCACGACAGCTATTACGCCCGTCAGCTCAGCGGCGACGGCAGCCGGCTGGTCTACCAGCACGCCGGCCAGGTTTGGCTCCTCGATTCGCTGACCTCCGACTCCCAACCCCGCCAGGTCGACATCACGCTGGCCAGCAGCCGGTCGCTGCGAGCGGTCACCGGAGTCAAGGCCCCCGAGTATCTGGGTGACCTCGATGTCGACGCCACCGGCCGGGCCAGCGCGATCGAGGTCCGCGGCGCCATCGTCTGGCTGACCCACCGCAACGGGCCCGCGAGGGTGGTGGCCGGCACGCCCGGCGTCCGGCACCGGCTGCCGGCGGTGCTGGCAGCCCAGGACGGCGGTCAGCCCTCGGTGGCCTACGTCAGCGACGCCGAGGGCGAGGACGCCATCGAGATCGCCTCCGCCGACGGCGAGGTCCGCCGGTTCGGAGCCGGCCGGCTGGGCCGGGTGCTGGAACTGGTGGCCAGCCCCGATGGCGCCACCCTGGCGGCAGCCACCCATGACGGCCGGCTGCTGGCAATCACGACGGCCGACGGCGCGATCACCGAACTCGAGGCCAACCCCAACGGTGACTCGAGCCACCTGGCGTTCTCGCCGGACTCCCGCTGGCTGGCGTACTCAGCGCCCGAGCCGAGCGGCAGCGAGTTGCGCAGCATCCGGCTGGTCGAGCTTGCCGAGTCCCGGGTCACCGCCGTCACCTCGCACCGGTTCCGCGACACCGATCCGGTGTTCAGCCTGGACGGCAAGTACCTTGCCTTCCTCTCGGCGCGCACCTTCGACCCGGTCTATGACGCCCATGTCTTCGATCTGGCGTTTCCGCTGGCGATCCGGCCCTACCTGGTCACGCTGGCCTCGGCCACCCCGTCGCCGTTCGACCCTGAGCTCCTGGGCCAGGCCAACGACGAGGCCAAGGACGGGCCTGCCGCTGCGAACGGCGCGACCGGTGCCAGTGCCAGCGGGGACAGCGTGACCGGAGACGGCGTGACCGGAGACGGCGTGACCGGCGACGGCGCCAGCGGGCAACCGATCATCGTCGAGCTGGACGGCCTGGCCGAGCGCATCGTGGCGTTTCCGGTCGGGGCCGGCCGGCTGGCCGACCTGCGCGCTGCCAAGGACGGGTTTATCTGGACCGACAGCCCGGTCGCCGGCGAGCTCGGGGAGTCCCGCAACCCCGAGGATGACATCCGCCCCTCACTGCAGCGCTGGGACTTCTCCAAGCGCAAGCAGGTCGAGCTGGCCGCCCGGATCGACGACTTCGCAGTGTCCGGGAACGGCGCCAAGCTGGTCGTGCGCGACGGCAAGGCACTCAACCTGGTCCCCGCTGATCGCAAACCCGCTGAGGACGGCGAGGACACGATCTCGATCGACCTCGACCGGATCCGGCTGAGTGTCGACCCGCCGGCCGAGTGGCGCCAGATGCTGGACGAGACCGAGCGGCTGATGCGCGATCACTACTGGATCGAGGACATGGCCGACGTCGACTGGGCCGCCCAGGTCGACAAGTACCGGCCTCTGGTGGACCGGCTCGGCAGCCGCGACGACCTGTCAGACCTGCTATGGGAGATCAACGGCGAGACCGGCACATCGCACGCCTACGAGACGCCGCCGGCCGCCGCCCCGGACCCGATGCTGGCCCCGGCGTTCCTCGGCGCGGACCTGGACCGCGATGAGCAGGGCCGCTGGCGGATCGCCCGGATCCTCGCCGGGGACAACTCTGCCCGCAACGCCCGCTCACCGCTGACCGCTCCCGGGGTGAGCGCCGAATCAGGCGACCTGATCCTGGCCGTCAACGGACGCCCGGTCGGTCCCGCCGGTCCGGCCGAGCTGCTGCGCGGCACGGCCGACAAGCCGGTGGAGGTGCGGCTGTCCCGGGCCGGGCAGGAGCGGTCGGTGGTGCTGCGACCGCTGCCCAACGACACCGATCTGCGCTACCTGGACTGGGTGGCCAGCCGGCGGGCCGCGGTGCACCGGGCCAGCGGCGGCCGGATCGGCTATGTGCACGTTCCTGACATGGTGCCGACCGGTTGGGCGGCCTTCCACCGTGACCTGCAGATCGAGATCGGCAGGGAGGCGCTGCTGGTCGACACCCGGGACAACAGTGGCGGTCACACCTCCGAGCTGATCATCGAGAAGCTGGCTCGCCGGGTGCTGGGCTGGGTGACCGGACGCCACTCTCCGACTCGCTCCTACCCGTGGGGCGCGCCGCGCGGACCGCTGGTGTCGCTGGCCAACGCCTGGACCGGCTCCGACGGCGACATCGTCAACGCCGCCTTCCAGGCCATGAAGCTCGGGCCGGTCTTCGGCGCCCGGACCTGGGGTGGCGTGATCGGCATCGACGGCCGTTACAAGCTGGTCGACGGCACCCAGGTGACCCAGCCCCGGTACTCCTTCTGGTTCGAGAACTACGGCTGGGGCGTGGAGAACCACGGCGTGGACCCCGATGTGGTGGTGGAGATGCCGCCGCAGGCCTGGGCCGAGGGTGTCGATCCGCAGCTGCAGGCCGGCATCGAGCACCTGCTCGCAGAATTGGAGCGCCGGCCCACCCCGCCCCGGCCGGACCTGGCCCAGCGTCCTTCGCGCCGGGCGCCGGAGCTGCCACCACGACCCTGACCGGTGGTAAGGCAAGCGCTTACGGAGCGCTAGACTGTAGCTATTCATGTCGGCGCGGCTTCGCCTAAGAGAAGCGCGCTGGGCTCGTTTCAAGGATCGCCGCGCGGGATTGTCCAGCGCCAGGCTCATCGCCGAGACGTGCTATCAGTCTCGACGGGAAATTCTTCGTGACCTCGTATGCCCAGCGGCCTGCCGCTGCCCCCCGCACGTCCTCGCACCGCCCGGCCGGCTCCACCGGCTACCGGGGCTACGCCAACTCCGCCCCGGCCGGCTCGCGCGGGCGTCCCTACGCCAAGAACCACACCAAGGCCGCCGGACGCGGCCCGTTCGACGATCTGCCGTTGACGGTCCTGGACCTGGACAACCTGCCCAGCTTCGCCGAACTGGGGCTCGGCAAGCCGCTGACCCAGGCGCTGAGCCGGGCAGGTGTCACCACCCCGTTCCCGGTTCAGGCCGCCACCATCCCGGACGCGCTGGCCGGCCGGGACGTCCTCGGCCGGGCTGCCACCGGAGCCGGCAAGACGCTGGCCTTCGGACTGCCCATGATCGCCCGGCTGGAAGGCGAGAAGGCCCGGCCACGCCGCCCGCGTGGCCTGGTGCTGGTCCCGACCCGCGAGCTGGCCATGCAGGTCTGCGACAGCCTGGCGCCGCTGGCCCAGGCCCGTGACCTGTCACTGCGGCTGGTCGCCGGCGGGCTGCCGATCCAGAAGCAGATGCAGGGTTTGATCCGCGGCACCGACATCGTGGTTGCCACCCCGGGCCGGCTGGTCGACCTGATCGAGCGGCGGGCCTGTGACCTGTCCGACGTGCAGGTGACCGTGCTGGACGAGGCCGACCACATGGCCGACCTCGGCTTCCTGCCGGTCGTGCGGCAACTGCTGGATCAGACCCCGGCGGGCGGCCAGCGGCTGCTGTTCTCGGCCACCCTGGACGGCGACGTCGCCAGCCTGGTCACCGAGTACCTCACCGATCCGGCGATCAAGGCGCTGGCCTCACCTCGCGCCACCATCGACACCATGGACCACCACGTGTTCCGGGTACCGGCCGGTCACAAATGGCAGCTGATCACCCAGATCGCAGCCCGGGAAGGCCGCACCATCCTGTTCGTGCGCACCAAGTTCGGCGCCGAGCGGCTGGCTGACAACCTCAACCGGGCCGGCGTCGCGGCCAACGCGCTGCACGGTGGCCGCAGCCAGGTTCAGCGCACCCAGGCCTTGAACGGCTTCAAGAACGGTACGGTGAGCGCCCTGGTGGCCACCGACGTGGCAGCCCGGGGGATCCACGTCGATGACGTCTCACTGGTGCTGCACGTCGACCCGCCGGCCGACTCCAAGGACTACCTGCACCGATCCGGACGGACCGCCCGGGCCGGTGAGTCAGGCCTGGTGGTCAGCATCGTCACGCCGAACGACGAGCGCGCCGTCCGGTCGCTGATGACCGGCGCCGGGGTGCGTCCCGAACAGCGCGACATGCTGCCCGGCGATGTCACGATGCGGGCCCTGACCGGCGCCCGCGAGCCGTCCGGGGTGCCGGTGGTCCCGCCTGCGCCCAGCCGCCGCGAGCTCAACCGGTCCGAGCGGGCTGACCGGCCCTGGCGTGATCGTCCGGGTTCTCCGACCTCCGGCCGGGAGCGCTCACCGCACGGCAAGCCCCGTTTCGAACAGGGCCGTCCGGAGGCCAGGCCCGCCCGGCCGACCGGGCGCGCCGGCTCGTCCAGGGCTGCCGGGCGCGGCTCGCACAGCTAGTTCTGCCAGGACGGGTGAGATGACGGATGACCACGGCCGGCGGAGCAGATGTGATGATGTGCGGTGATGTCCGCCGACCAGTCCACCGAGCCGAGCCGGCCGCCGGGGACCGCCAGCCAACTCGCCGAGGCCTCCGGCGAGCTGGTCGCGATGTCGTTTCCCGGCGCGCGGCGGATCGCGGGCTGGTTGTTCTGGGTGGTGTTCCCGGCGCTGTGCCTGGCCGCCCTCGCCCTGGTGGCGTTCAACATCGCCACGCATATCGGGGACCGGCCCACCGGGATCCGGGGCAGTTTCGTGGTCAGCCCCCGCACCTGCGCCCAGGGAATCTGCTCGTTCGGCGGCTTGTTCACCAGTGACGACGGGACCATCAAGAACCTGCCGCTGCTCGGTGATCCCCGCTGGCACTCCGAGACCGTGCACCAGGTCGTGCACGACCCGAGCAGTGTCGAGGTGACGGCCCTGCCCGGCCACTGGGATCCGACGCCGTCGGTCATCGCGGGCCTCGGAGCTGTGACCTACCTGGGTCTGGTGGGCTCCTTGGTGCGCGGAGCCCGGCGGGATCGGCGACACTAGACACAACCAGCACGAGACGGCGGCACGAGTGGTGCCGCCGCGCAAGCCCGCCGCGATCGCGGTCGCGGATCGGGACCAGCCCGCCGCGCGGAGTTATCGCAGCTGACGAGAGAAGAGTCATGTCCGACCACAGCGCTGCCCAGATCGGCAACGACGCCGTCCGTTCCTCGATTCGCAACGTCGCGATCGTCGCCCACGTCGACCACGGCAAGACCACCCTGGTCGATGCGATGTTGTGGCAGTCCGGCGCCTTCGGGGCCCACGAGCACATCGACGAGCGGGCGATGGACTCCAACGACCTCGAGCGTGAGAAGGGCATCACGATCCTGGCCAAGAACACCGCGGTGAACTACGTCTCGCCCGAGGGCGAGAAGATCATCATCAACATCATCGACACCCCGGGCCACGCCGACTTCGGCGGCGAGGTGGAGCGCGGGCTGTCGATGGTGGACGGCATCGTGCTGCTGGTCGACGCCTCCGAGGGGCCGCTGCCGCAGACCCGGTTCGTGCTGCGCAAGGCGCTGGACGCCAAGTTGCCGGTGATCCTGGTGATCAACAAGGTCGACCGGTCCGACAGCCGGATCGCCGAGGTGATCGATGAGACCTACGAGCTGTTCCTGGACCTCGACGCGACCGAGGAGCAGATCGACTTTCCGATCGTCTACGCCTGCGCCCGGGACGGCAAGGCGTCGCTGGAGCGGCCCGAGGACGGCACGGTTCCCAAGTCCGATAACCTGCAGCCGCTGTTCTCCACCATCCTCAACACCATCCCCGCCCCGTCCTACCGGACCAACGCTCCGCTGCAGGCGCACGTCACCAACCTGGACGCCTCGCCGTTCCTGGGCCGGATCGCGCTGTGCCGGGTCTTCCAGGGCACCATCCGCAAGGGTCAGCAGGTGGCCTGGTGCCGCCATGACGGCACCATCCAGCAGGTCAAGATCACCGAGCTGCTGATGACCGAGGCGCTGGAGCGCAAGCCGGCCGAGAGCGCGGGCCCCGGCGACATCATCGCGATCGCCGGCATCCCGGAGATCATGATCGGCGACACGCTGGCAGACCTGGAGAACCCGGTTCCGCTGCCGCTGATCACCGTCGACGAGCCGGCCATCTCGATGACGATCGGCACCAACACCTCACCGCTGGCCGGCCGGGTCAAGGGATCGAAGGTCACCGCCCGGCTGGTCAAGGACCGGCTGGACCGGGAACTGGTCGGCAACGTCTCGCTGCGGATCCTGCCGACCGAGCGCCCGGACACCTGGGAGGTTCAGGGCCGTGGCGAGCTGGCGCTTGCCATCCTGGTGGAGCAGATGCGCCGGGAGGGTTTCGAGCTGACCGTCGGCAAGCCCCAGGTGGTCACCAAGGTCATCAACGGCAAGGTGCACGAGCCGGTCGAGCGGCTGACGGTGGACGCCCCGGAGGAGTACCTGGGCGCCATCACCCAGCTGCTGGCGGTCCGCAAGGGCCGGATGGAGACCATGACCAACCACGGCACCGGCTGGGTCCGGATGGAGTTCCTGGTGCCCTCGCGAGGCCTGATCGGATTCCGCACCGAGTTCCTCACCGACACCCGCGGCACCGGCATCGTGCACCACGTCTTCGAGAAGTACGAGCCGTGGTTCGGTGAGCTGCGCACCCGCGGCTCGGGCTCGCTGGTGGCCGACCGGGCCGGTGTGGCCACGCCGTTCGCCATGATCAACCTGCAGGAGCGCGGCACGCTGTTCGTCGAGCCGACCACCGAGGTGTACGAGGGCATGCTGGTCGGGGAGAACTCCCGCTCCGACGACATGGACGTCAACATCACCAAGGAGAAGAAGCTCACCAACATGCGCCAGTCCTCATCGGATGAGTTCCAGCACCTGGTGCCGCCGCGCCGGCTGTCGCTGGAGCAGTCCCTGGAGTTCTGTCGCGAGGACGAGTGCGTCGAGGTCACCCCGCAGACAGTGCGGATCCGGAAGGTGGTCCTGTCCCAGCAGGACCGTCAGCGCCAGCGCGGTAGCCGCTTCAAGGCCAGCCAGTAGCCCCGTTCTGTTCCGCCATCGTGCGGCCCGGAACGTCGCTGTACGCACCGGATCAACGACGTTTCGGGCCGCGCAATGGCCGGGATGGCTACAGGTTGGGGCCTTCGGCGCGAAGTTTGTCGACCTCGGACATCGCTTCGCGCAGGCTGGCCAGCCACTCGTCAGCGTGCTGGCCGACCAGATTCACCGCCCAGGACAGCGCCTCTGACCTCGACCGGGCCACGCCGGCGTCGACCAGGGTGTCCAGCACCTGGCGCTCGGGCTGACGCAACCGGGTCATCACCGGGATCGACAGGTGGGTGAAAAGCACCCGGGTGTCACCGAGCCGGGCGCCCCAGGCGACCTTGCGGCCATAGCGGGCCTCTGCCTCGGCCGCGATCTTCATCCGTTCGACCCTGGTCTCCTCCCGGAACCGGCTGATCCGGCCGGCCGCCGCCGCGTCACTCTGACCCTCCGAGGCCTCGACGCTGACCGGCGGCAGTTCGCCCGTCACGATGATCTCCTCGCGGTCCACGCTGACCGAGGCCGGGCCGATGAACCAGTCCGAGGGCAGCCGGCCGGCGAACCAGTCCGCCGCGTCATCAGCCGGCGGCAGCTCGGCCTGCTGCCAGCCCCCGGGCCGTCCGAACCCACTGCCACGGCGCGGTCCGCCCGGGCCACGCCGCCCCCGACCGAAACCGGCGCCGAATCCCGGCCCCTCTTCGGCTTCTTGATCCGGTCCGGCAGAACCGGCCCGGCGAGACTTCTTCTCCTCATCGGAACTCATCACGTGCCTCCTCATTACATCGACGTATTAATTACATGATTACACCTCGATAATGAGTACGGCAAGCCTAGGTCACTGGCTGCAGATCAGCCAGCGAAGCGCGTTCAGCGGCAGAGGTCGCGAAGACGGCAGCAGCCGGCAAGCCTCGATCAACGGGTAGCGGGGGCAGTGGCAGCGGTCCTCGCCATCACGTTGTCGCCGGCCGCGTAGTCGGTGTCCACGATGCGACCGTCCCCCGGCCGGTGCACCCGGCTGCGCGACAGGTCCTTGGTGATGAAGGTGCGCAGCAGCCAGCGGTCCTCACCATTGCCGTGGTGCCGGAACGAGCTCCTGCCGTGGAAGGCGTCGTGGTTGTCGATCAGCAACAGGTCACCGGCCTCGAGCCGGGTATCGACCACCGCCTCGGAGGCCACCGCGTAAAGGGTGTCCAGTGCGGCCTGCGCCTCAGCGTCAAGGCCCCTGGTCTCGGCGAAGTCGCAACGGATCCGAGGCCGCTGCGGATCGCCGTCCAGCACCCGGACGGGCCCGATCAGGATGGGTTCGGTGAGCCCCGAGCCGCGCAGGAACGAGCCGTCGACCGTGGTGTAGAAGCGCGGTTCGCTCAGGACCGCCAGGGTCCGAGAGTCCAGCAGCGGCAACAGGATCGTCGTCGAGGCAAGCACCGTGCGCGCGATGCGTTCGGGGTCCGGGCGCAGGCAGAGCAAGCCGATCACATCGGCCCGGTAGTCGGTGAACACCGTCTCGCAATGCAGTTCCAGCAATGTGCGACTGGAGATCGACTGCTGGGTGTCCTCGAAGCCCTTGACCGGCAGGATGTCCTGGATGATCTGGCCGGCAAGCTCGGGCTGGAAGCCGAACTGCTCGCCGATCAGCGCCGAGGCCAGGCTGAACACCCGGGCCGCCGGCAACCGGATGCCCAGGCCGTAGTCGGCGTGGTCGGGCGTCGGCGGCAGCGGGTCGACCGGCAGGTTGCGGATCAGCATGCCACCGGCGCTGTCACCGTTCCTGCGGAAGTTCAGCGCCGCCCGCCTGATCCGCTCGGGCAGCCGCGAGCTGAGAAGCTGCGCGGCCATGACGTATTCCTCCGTCCCGGTCACCGGGTCATGGCTGGCCAGCTCGTCGGCCAGCATCCGAAAGACAGCCTGCTCCTCCTCGGTGAGACAGATCTGGGTGGGGAAGATGTCACTCATTGGCTACTCCAGCGGGTTTGGCCTGTACTGAAAGGGGACTTCCTGATTAGAAGAGGATCGGTGAAGGGCGGATGGATACACCTTGTCTTGTTCGTACAACGGGTTCAGTCGTCGGCAGCGGTAGCAGCCGGTTGGGTGGCGCCGGCCCAACGGTCGTGTTCGAGCCCGCGGATGCGTTCCTGCGCGGTGTGGTCGACGCCGGCCATCGCCCGCCGCAACAGCGGTGGAGCCATCAGCGACGTCACCACGGCGACCAGGACGATGATCGTGTAGGTCGAGGTGGAGATCACGCCGAGACGCAGCCCCGCCATGGCGACGACGATCTCGACCACGCCGCGGGCGTTCATGCCGGCGCCGAGGGCGAATCCTTCGCGGGCAGACATCCGGGACAGCCGCGCGCCGAGGAACGCGCCGGCGAACTTGCCGATGACGGCCACGCTCAGCACCACCAGCGCTGAGAGGGCCACGCCTGGTTGGGCCAGCGAGGCCAGGTCCATCCGCAGGCCGGCGGTGGCCAGGAAGATCGGCGCTCCCACCCACAGCACGAACGTGCGCAACGGCGCCAGCCGGAC